>NZ_DATKQC010000337.1:0-6000 GCF_035532915.1 Edaphobacter sp. | reverse complement strand
CTAGTTTTTCGGGAATTCAATGGCATCGTCCTCATTCGCTGTAAGGGAACTGTTTCATAATGTTGGTTGGTGTTCGGGACAGGATGAGATTTTGATGACTGAGCGGATCAAACGTAGTTCCTATCTTCTGGCTGTGATCGTTGGCCTGATGAGCCTCTCTTTCGCCTATGGCCAGAACAGGCCCCAGGACAAGCCCCAGAACAAGCCTCCAGACAAGCCGGGCCGATTGACGTTCGACGTGGCGGCGATCAGGCGATCTGACCCCAACGTGCGCGACGGACGGATCAAAGCGACGCCGGGAGGCAACGGGTACTCGGCGCAGAACATCCCGGTAAAGCTGATGATCAGCCTGATGTACAAGGTGCCCATGCGCCAGATCAAGGGCGGGCCGGAGTGGCTTGCCAGCGACGGCTATGATATCGAGGCCAAGGTGGACCATCCCTACAGCGTCGACGATTTGCATGTAATGTTTCAGAACCTGCTGGCGGACCGGTTCAACCTGAAGTTCCACAAAGAGATCAAGGAAGGCCCGGTCTATGCGCTGATGGTGGATAAATCAGGGTCGAAGATGAAGGTTGACGAGACCCCGCAGGATTTCAGCATTCCGATGAATGACAACGAGGATGGCGTCACTGTTGGGAAGAGGGTCAATATGGAGTACTTCTGCTGGTGGCTGGGGCGGGTGCTCCACCAGGATGAGCGCCCGGTGATCGACAGGACCGGACTGACCCAGAGCTACGATTTCACCCTGTCGTTTGCGCCGGTATTGCCGCCCAACGTCTCGCAAGACAAGCTTCCTAACGGATTGCTGGATCGTCCGTCAATCTTCGACGCCTTGAAACAACAACTTGGGCTGAAGCTAGAGGCGCAGAAGGGGCCTGTCGTGTATTACGTGATCGATCATGTCGAGAGGCCGTCGGCGAATTAGCGAGTTGGGCAATTCCTCCAGAGCAAAAACAGCATATCTCAGCGGTTTAAGCCCTTTCATGTCTATATATATTAAGGAAATGCGTGCTTTTCTTTCCCGTTTATTGCTCGTCCTGTTTTGCACGTCCATACTCGCCCATGCGGGAACGAACCCTTCGTGGACAACACCCATCGCTCCATTCCAAATTGCCGACAACTTCTACTACGTGGGAAGCCAGGACCTTGCCAGCTACCTCATCGTCACCCCGAAGGGGAATATCCTGATCGATGCAAACCTCGTTTCTTCGCCGCCGCAGATTCGCGCGAGTGTAGAAAAGCTGGGCTTTCGCTGGAAAGATATCAGGATTCTGCTCAATGGCCAGGCGCATTTCGATCACATGGGCGGCGCGGCAGAGGTGATTCGCGAGACACATGCGAAGAACATGGTGATGGATGGCGACGTGAGCGTAGCCGAGACCGGTGCGCGGACGGATTTCCTGTCGCCCTCACCCAATATCCCCACCTACCCGCGTGTGCATGTGGACCGCGTGTTGCACGACGGAGACACGGTAAGCCTCGGAGGTGTGACACTTACGGCTCACAAGACTGCAGGTCACACTCGCGGATGTACTACGTGGACCATGCGCGCTCATCTGCCAGGAGAGCCCGCGGGAACGACGCGGAACATCGTCATCGTCGGAGGGGTATCCTTCTGGTCGGAGTACCACTTCGTCGCTACGCCCGGCCACCCCGTAAGCTACCCCGGTATTGGTCAGGATTTCCAGCATACCTTTGCCGTGTTGCGAGGTTTGCCTTGCGACGTATTTCTCGGAGCCCACGGTGAATACTTCAACATGCTCAGCAAACTAAAGCACTATCCGCAAGACGGTCCCCGTGTCTTTATCGATCCTGCCGGCTATAGGGACTTCGTCGCTGATGCTCAGAAAACTTTCGAGCTGGCATTGCACAAACAGCAGGCCGCCGCCGCACGTTGAGCTTCCGAAAGTAGCGCAGATTTGCTCTGCCGGGTGGGCGACTCTACAATCTAGGGTAATCCATTGGTTTTTAGGCGCTGCTCTCACACTGGCTTATCCGCCGGGACACATAAAAAATGATCACTTCCCCGATTCCTGAAGCTCTCACCTTTGACGACGTTCTCCTCGTTCCGGCCTATAGCGACATCATCCCGACCCAGGTAAGCACACAGACGCAACTGACCAGGAATATCGTCCTGAATACGCCGCTGGTCTCGGCGGCGATGGATACGGTGACCGAGTCGCGTCTGGCGATTGCCATGGCGCAGCAGGGAGGACTCGGCGTCGTCCACCGCAACCTCAGCATCGAGCAGCAGGCGGGAGAGATCGACAAGGTCAAGCGGTCGGAGAGTGGGATGATCGTCGATCCGGTGACCATCGCCCCGGAGCAGACGATTGCGGCAGCGCTGGATGTGATGCGGCGGTACAAGATCTCAGGTGTGCCGGTGACCAAGAATAAGAAACTGGTCGGCATTCTGACCAATCGCGACCTGCGGTTCGTCTCGCGCACCGATCTGACCATCGATTCGGTGATGACGAAGAAGAACCTGATCACGGTACCGGTGGGGACGACGCTGGAGCAGGCGGAGCAGATCCTGCATGAGCACCGCGTAGAGAAGCTGCTGGTCGTCAACGACGACTTTGAGCTGAAGGGCCTGATCACGGTCAAGGACATTCAAAAGAAGCTGAAGTATCCCAATGCGTCGAAGGACAGCCAGGGCAGATTGCGCGTAGCGGGCGCGATTGGAGCGACCGGAGACTTTCTGGAGCGCGCGGCGGAGCTGGTGAAGGCGCGCGTGGATGCGTTGGCAATCGATTCCGCGCACGGGCACTCTTCGCGTGTTCTCGAAGCAGTTGCCGAGGTGAAGAAGCACTTCCCTGACGTCGATCTGATGGCGGGGAATATCGCGACCTACGAGGGTGCGATGGCGCTGATCAAGGCTGGAGCGGATGCGATCAAGGTTGGCATCGGGCCGGGCTCGATCTGCACGACGCGCATGGTGACGGGCGCTGGAATGCCGCAGATTACGGCCATCTCGGAGGCATATCGCGCGGCCAGCCAGCATGGGATTCCGGTAATCGCCGATGGCGGCATTAAGTATTCGGGCGACGTGGCCAAGGCGATTGCGGCTGGCGCGAGCGTGGTGATGATCGGGTCGCTGTTTGCCGGGGTCGATGAGAGCCCGGGCGAGACGATTCTGTATCAGGGACGGTCGTTCAAGGCGTATCGCGGAATGGGTTCGCTGTCGGCGATGTCGCAGGGCTCGGGCGAGCGGTACTTTCAAGGTAAGGAAGACATCGACGAGGCGGCGAGCACGGAGAAGCCGGATCTGACGGCGCGTGAGGGGTCATCCTCTAACCGGTTAGGCAAGTTTGTGCCAGAAGGAATTGAAGGCCGGGTGCCGCATCGCGGACCGCTGGAGGCAATGGTTTATCAGCTAGTGGGTGGATTGCGGTCGGGCATGGGGTATCTGGGATGCTCGACCATTGCGGAGCTGCAGACGAATGCGCGGTTTATCCGGATCTCCAATGCCGGGCTGCGCGAAAGCCATGTGCACGATGTGATCATTACCCGGGAAGCTCCGAATTATCACGTTGAGTAGGGGTTGGCAGGCACGACTTAAGGAAAGTCTGATTTTAAGTCCCCAATGGTTACGTGAGAGGCTAAAGCCTCTTTGCATAAGAATGACTTACGACGCGGCTGAAGCCGCGTCCCTTCAAAACCAGAACTTGATCAGAGGTTCCTGAACACCGATCTGTACCGATCGTGAAGCCCGCCAACAGGCAATTCCCTGTTGGTGGGCTTTGTTCGTGTAGCGGTAAGTCTCGTCTTATGTGTGAGAAGAGTGAAGTGTGGAGCGTGACGGGGTTTGGCGCGTCCAATCAGTATGGCTGCGGCCGCAGACAGGAGCTGATCGGATGAGTAATTTACAGAATTCTAAGGTGGGAATGGCCGGGCCTACGCTGCCGATGGCATGGCTTCCAGCGATCTTTGGGCTGGTGATGATCTCAGTCGAATCGACGACCCTGATGCGTGGTGGGAATACGGGACGGTGGCTGTTGGACCTGTGCGGATCAGTCTGGGGCTACACCGATGGCTCGACCATCGCGACGGCGAACCTCGTGCTGCGGAAGGTAGGACACTTTGCCGGGTACGGCACGCTGGGCCTGCTGTTTCGCAGAGGGTGGCATGCAAGCCTGCGGCGGGGATGGCAGGGAACGCGAGGCGGTCTGCGCGCAGCGGCGATGGCGCTGGCAGTCCTGAGCACGTTTCTTGTGGCCAGCATGGATGAGTGGCACCAGGCATTTCTGGCAGGGCGGGTGAGTAGCCGGTATGATGTGCTGCTCGATACCACGGGCGCAATTCTGTTCAATCTAGCGATGCTGAAGTTTCTGTCCTGGCGCCGGAGCCGCATGGTGGGATAACTCAGGCTTTGCTGAGTACCATGGCCTCGAAGCGGTGGCGAGTGAAGAAGCCGAGGTCTTCGTAGAGCCTGACGGCTTGATAATTAGCTTCGGTGACGGTCAGGGTGATGGCCTTGAATCGGGATTGGGCCAACTGGGCCATGCAGTGTTGAAGCAGCATCTTGCCGAGATGGTGGCCGCGCCAGCTTCGGGCGATGCAGAGTTGCGTGATGTGGGCGACATCGTCGGCGACATGGGAGCAGAGAACCATGCCGATGATGGCTCCATTGCTGGCGTCGCGGAGTATCCACGAATTGGTGGCGTCAAAGACGCCGCAACCGGGAAAGCGCACGATATTGTGCAGAAAACGGAGCGAGCCGTGGAGCGAACAATACTGGTCGTTGATGCGGGCATCGATGTGGCCTGTATATGCCTCGTGGATAAGCTCGGCGGCGAGCTGGTAGTGGTCGGGGGACCAGCGACAGATCTCGACGTCCCGGGGAAGGCTGAGCGCAGGGCTGGCCGCAGTGGGGGCAGACGACTCGAAGTTGTACTCCATGAAGAGGCGCGGGTAGAGGGAGAAGCCTGCCTCGCGGAAGCTTTGGTCGACAGAACCCGCGTCATAGAGAAGAAGCTGTGACTCGATGCGGTGGATGCCGGGCGAGTGCAGGAGCAGGTCGAGAAGATTTTGCAACAGGGTATGGGTGATGTGGAGGGCCTGCTGCTGGTCGTTGGCGACGGCGTAGGCATCCCCGACAACCGCCTTGTTGCCCTCGTAGACGCAGAAGGTGAAGCCGCAGACGCGTCCGCGGTCGAGCGCGACGAAGCCGGGAAGGATGCGGGAATCGAGATATTGCAGCAGCAGCTCGGTAGAGCCGCGATAGTTCCAGCGGAGTCGCTGCTGCCAGAGCTCTGCCTCGGATTCAAGCAAGGGACGGAGCTGGCGCGCGGAGAAGTGACGCAGGTCGAGAATTTCGAGTTGGGTAGCAACGGGCATTTAAGCTTTTGTCGAGCTTATAGGAATTTCGCGGAAGTGGGGAGTAGCGGGAGTGCTTCGGTCAGGGCTTAGCGGTGATCCGCACCGATTTCAACGGGTTAGAACAGGCAACGGCAAATACAGGGGTCGCTTCGCTCCGGTTGAGATGACGTGCTTTTTGCGGCGCTGATCGAGATGATGCGCTTAAAGCAGAGGCCAGTAACTTACTGGCGTGCATAGACTTTGTAGACTTCGAGACCTTGCGTGTCATAGAGGAAGAGCGGTTTATAGACGCGATCTACCAAGCATTGGCTCAACTCGGCCATGTCTTTGGTGGGAATGACGAGAATATGCTCCTGGGCCGGAACGCTGGCTGGGCAGTCTTCTTCGGTGTAGTGCACGGTGGGGGTGTTGCGGTAGAAGGCGAGACCGTAGTCGAGGTCGCGACGAACCTGATAGACGGCCAGGGTGCCTTCATTGGGCGCAAGGCGCTGGATCTCGCGAGCCAGAGGCCGGGCGGAGTAGTTGAGGTCGAGGTCTTTGCCGTGGAAGCCAAGGAGAAAGACGAGCGCCACCACGATGGGGATGAAGGTCGCGTTCACGAGCTGCGGCACTCCCCAGCGACGGATGATGAGGAAGACGACCGCGCCGACGACAAGGGCGGAGCCTCCCGCGATA
>NZ_DATKQC010000336.1:0-3995 GCF_035532915.1 Edaphobacter sp. | reverse complement strand
TTCGCAGACGGGTTTTCCACACACCCGTACGTATGATTCGATTGTTGCCAATGCCCTCAGGGTTCAAAACATGGAATGTTGACCAAGTAGGCACCAGTTATGAATCGTTTGGGGCTGCGGATTGTCCGATTTATGGACATTTCCGCTCAGGCTGCGCCGCTTGCCGATGAGGGGTAATACGGGACGATAAAGTGGTTCATCTGTAGAAAGGCACTGAAGCGGAAGCTCAAAACGCCATTTTCTCTCAAGGAAAATGGCACTTCGATCCGCCGTCCGGTGTCTGGTAACAGAAGAATCGCTTCAGATCCCGGCAGGAGATAGAAAGAGCTCATGAATCGACTTATCCTCGCTGATAATCAGGCGATCTTCCGGGCTGGGGCCGCGCGCGTGCTCGCGTTGGAGGACGATATGCGCATCGTCGCCCAATGCGAGAGCGCAGAGAAATTATTTGCCGCCATCGAGACCTTTCGGGGAGGCATCCTGCTCGCCGCTTCCAGTCTGCGGCCGGATTATCCTGTCCTCTTTACCCGCACCCGGGACTATGGGAGCCGGGTCATTCTTGTCGCCGAGAATGCAGAGCAGGTCGGTGACGAGGTTGTTGCCTTGCTCGACGGGATCGTGAATCGAAATGTCGCCGGAGCGGAGCTGTTGGACTGCGTTCGCCGGGTAGCCCGCGGACAGCGCTTTGTGCAGCTTGCCAACGTCACCACCATGCAGGCCACCGACAGCGTCGGCGCACGCGTCCGCGACCGGCTGACGCCGAAAGAGATGCAGATCGTGGCGCTGATCGTTCAGGGCTGCAAGAACAAGGAGATCGCCACCCAGCTCGGCACCAAGGAGCAGGTCATCAAGAACTACCTGCGCGGCATCTACGACAAGACCGGCGTCTCCGACCGGCTCGAACTGGCTCTCTTCACGATTCACCACCGCGTTCTCGCCGAGGCCGCGGCCAAGGCTGGTAATCTGCTTCAGATGAAAACTGCGTGAAGCCGCTCTGAAAGATGCAGTCGAAATCCGTCGACAGCCGACTCCCAGCATTGGGTATGCTCGATCCATGGACCCCAATAATCCGATTGTTCGTCTCTGTGCCGAAGGCATGGAATGGGAGATGAAGGGTGAACTCAACAAAGCTTCAACACTCTTCATGGCAGCGTGGGAGCAAAGTGCAGACGACTTTGAAAAGTCCATCGCCGCGCATTATGTCGCCAGGCATCAGAAGACGGCGTCCGACACTCTTCGTTGGAATCAGGAATCACTGGATCGGGCGAATGCCGTCGATGACCTTCGAGTTCAAGGATTCTATCCCTCCCTCTACCTGAATATGGGGAAATCTCATGAAGATTTAGGGAACCGGGAAGAAGCGAAGAGGTTCTACGAATTGGCTTCCGCCCACCTGAACCAGCTTTCGGCAGACCGTTATGGAGACATCGTTCGAGACGGCGTTGCGAGAGGACTACAGCGGGTGAGTTAGACCAAATCTAAACGATGAACCTTCTTACAGGTCCATCTGGCCCGGCTGCTTCTCCGCTGCTTGGCTGGCCTTGGTTATCTTTTCTGCGATGCTCTGGGCTTGCGTAAACAGCAGAAGGTAGTCGGGTCCGCCGGCCTTGGAGTCGGTGCCGCTCATGTTGAAACCTCCGAAGGGGTGCGCCCCGACCATTGCGCCGGTGCACTTGCGGTTGAGGTAGAGATTGCCGACGTGGAACTCGTTCTGCGCCCGCTCGAGGTTCGCTCGTGAGTTGGAGTAGATGGCCCCGGTCAGGCCGTACTCGGTGTTGTTGGCGATAGCGAGAGCCTCGTCAAAGTTCTGCGACTTAATGACCGCCAGCACCGGCCCGAAGATCTCTTCCTGCGCGATGCGGGCGGCGGGCGCGACGTCCTTGATGACGGTGGGTGCGATGTAATAGCCGCCGCCCGGCGTCTCGATGGCATGGCCACCATTGAGGACGGTTCCTTCTGTCTTTCCGATCTCGATATAGCCGAGGGCCTTGCGGTACGCCTTCTCGCTGATGACCGGGCCTGTATAAACATTCTCGACTGGATCACCCGTTTTAAGCTCCGCCACCTTGGCCTGGAGCCGGTCGCAGAAAGTGTCATAGATCTCAGCGTCGACGATTGCCCGCGAGCAGGCGGAGCACTTCTGGCCGTTGAAGCCGAAGGCGCTCGCCACCACTCCCTGCACGGCTGCGTCGAGGTCGCAGTCGTTGTCGACGAGGATCGAGTCCTTGCCGCCCATCTCAAGAATCGTGCGCTTGATAAAGTGCTGGCCCGGTTGGGTGCGGGCTGCGCGCTCGTGAATCTGCAGGCCAACGGTCTTCGATCCGGTGAAGGCCACGAAACGCGTCTGGGGATGCTCGACCAGCGCTGCGCCGAACTCCGCTCCCGCGCCGGGGCAGAGGTTCACGACGCCGTCGGGGAGGCCAGCCTCTTCGAGCAGGCTCATGAATCGCGCGGCGATGGTAGGCGCGTCCTCCGATGGCTTGAGGACCACGGTGTTGCCGCAGACGATGGCCGCCGCCGTCATCCCGGCCATGATGGCGAGGGGGAAGTTCCAGGGTGGAATGACCGCGCCGACGCCGAGCGGCAGGTAGCGAAGCTGGTTGCGCTCGCCGGGAAGCTGGATGGGAGTGGTCGCGCTGGCCAGCCTGACCGCCTCGCGTGCGTAGAACTCGAGGAAGTCGATGGTCTCGCCCACGTCCGCGTCGGCCTCACCCCAGTTCTTGCCCACCTCGTAGACCAGCCACGCACAGAACTCAAACTTGCGCTCGCGGATAAGTGTTGCCGCTCGGAACAGAAGTCCTGCCCGCTCTACCGCCGATCTTCTGCTCCAGTCGGCAAAGGCTGTTTGAGCGGCGTCAAGCGCTTGTTGGACGTGTTCTGAACCGGCCCGGGAGTGGGTACCCACCACCTGCGCAGGCTGCGCTGGATTGCTCGAAACGATCTTGCCCTCTGTCCGCACGCGCCGACCACCGATAACGAGGTCGTAGCTGCGGCCAAGCTGGCTCTCCACGTCGGCGAGCGCCGCCTGCATGGCGCGGCGATTCTCTCCCAGGGTGAAATCGACGAACTCTTCGTTGACGAACGGGGCCTGGGCCGAACGGGCGGTAACTTCAGAGGCATCCTGTGCAGGGGCTATCATGCCGTGATTCTAGCGCGAATCGATGTCTGTCGATCGCTATGCGTGCTCTGTGCAGGGTCGGCCTGTCAAATTTAGTTGAGCACTAAACTATTGAGGTATTCAACTATTGCGGATTGAACTTTTTAGAGCAGCTTGCCCTCGGAAAGATCCCGGATCAGCCCAAGGTCTGCGGCGAGAAAGTCATACCCGGGGAGAGACGCCAGCGAAACCCAACGCATATCGTTGAAGATCCGGTTTACCATCGGCCCCTCAAACTCCTTGACTACAAAAAACTGAAGGTCGACCGCGCCGCCATTCCGGTATTTATGCCGAATCTGCGCTACCCGTTCTCCGATTCGGGCTGAGATGCCCAGCTCCTCGTTCAGCTCGCGGATCAGGGCCTCTTCGGGGCCTTCGCCGGGCTCGATCTTGCCGCCGGGGAACTCCCACTTCAGGCTCATTGGCTGGTCGGGCTTGCGCTGGCAGATAAACACCTCGGTGCCCCCCGCGCCTTCACGCAGGATCAGCGCCGCCACCACCAGCCGCAAAGGCTTTGGCTGCGCTGTCTCAACCCGTTCCTCCAGCTTACGAATGGAATCTCTCACCTGACTACAGTTTAGACTCTCGCGGCACCCAAATGCTTCGTTCGCAATATTTAGCTGACAGGCGTCACCGAAGCCGGGTAGTAAACAGGCCAGCCCTCGGCTGCGCTGCGCTCTACCAGCGCGGGAGTGGGATTCACAGGGAACGCCCGCCGCGCAATCGCCAACATGGCGGCATCGTGCACCGAGTTGCCGAAGACCGCGTCCGGAGGGGTAATTCCCACGCGCGCCAGCGAGGCTACCTTGCCCTCGTCGGTGGGCACATCGCAGATCGT
>NZ_DATKQC010000335.1:0-6362 GCF_035532915.1 Edaphobacter sp. | reverse complement strand
GCGAGGCACAGGCCGAAGAGATCCGCCACCGCGTCCTTGCGCCGATCTTCGAGGAGAAACCGTAATGGCCGTCCAATCGGATGTCGAGTATTTCGCCCGCCTGGTCGACGCCCTCGAACCGTGGCTAGATCAGGTCGTCATTATCGGTGGTTGGGCACACCGCCTCTACCGCCTGCACCCTCTCGCGCAGCCGCTCGACTACGAGCCTCTGGGAACCTTCGACACCGACATTGCCGTCCCGCCCGATCTGCCCGCTACCGGCGAGCAGATTCGCGCGCGGCTGCTCGAAAGGGACTTTCGCGAAGAACTGATGGGCGATATGCAGCCTCCGGCTGCGCACTACCGCGTCGAGAGCGGAGACAACAGCTTTTACGCGGAGTTTCTGACGCCGCTTGAGGGCAGCGCGGTCAAGCGAGGAGGCAGGCGTGACGTAACTGCACGTGTCTCCGGCGTCTCCGTCCAAAAGCTCCGTCACCTCGAACTGCTGCTCCAAAATCCCTGGGACGTGATGATCGCCCCGGCCACGGGCTATCCGACGCCCGGCGTTCGACGCATCCTTGTTCCCAACGTGGCGGCATTCCTGGTACAGAAGATTCTGATTCACGAAAAGCGTGATCGCGACAGGCGCGCCAAGGACATTCTTTATATCCACGACACGATCGAGACCTTTGGCGGCAATCTCGCCGCGATTCGCGAACACTGGCAAACAAACGTTCGGCCCGCGCTGCACGCGAAGGCTGCCCGTGTGGTCGAGCGTGCAGCGGAAGAGTATTTTCGCGAAGTCGATGACACGACCCGCGAGGCCGCGCGCATCGCCACCGGGCGGAACCTGACACCGGAAATGGTCCGGGAAGTGTGCGCGTTTGGATGGCAACAGATCTTCAGCGCCTGAAAAGGAGGCCCGATGTTCCTGGACACACTCAGGCTTAACAACTTCCGCTCGTTTGAAGACGAGCAAATCTGCTTTGGGAAGGATCTGACGATCCTAGTCGGAGAGAACAACGGCGGCAAAAGCAATACCATTGACGCTCTGCGTTTGATCACAACGCCCCTTAGCGGCCGGCGCGAAATCTACTGTGAGTCCTCAGACATTCGCTTTGGCGGGGCAGAACCCAAATTTGAGGTTCAAGCCACATTCTCCGACTTAAGTGTCCCACAGCAAGGAAGACTGATCTCGGCTGTAACCGACCACACCCTTGAAAAAGTGACCTTCGGCCTAACCTATGATGAGACCCAAAAACGTCTTCCTGTCCGTCCGACAAGCTGGGCAGGCCATCTGAGGTCCGCGCCAGAACCCGGATGCCAAGACATGATCCGGCACGTGTATTTGCCACCTCTTCGCGACGCCAAGCGTGCTCTCGCCTCCGGTAACCCAACTCGAATTTACGCGCTCTTGCAACACTTTCTGGGCGAAGTCGATCCCAACGAGCTCGCCAAACGACTGAAGCGCGCCTCAGGGGAACAAATCTTAAAGGACATCGGCGGAGCTGTTGATATTGGGCTCGCAGCGTTGACGGCTGGCGTCCGCCGTCAAGCCTCGTCACTTGGCTTCAGTACGGACGAAAGCCTCATCGATATTGCCCGCGAACTCCGCTTCAAGCTGGCTGATTACGGAATCGAACCCGAAGACTTGCGCTATACCGGCCACGGCTATGCAAATCTTCTTTACATCGCCACAATCGCAGTCGAACTGGAAAAGGTAAAGAGCGCCGATTTGACCATGTTCTTGGTGGAAGAACCGGAGGCACATCTTCATCCTCAACTTCAAGCAGCAGTTCTTTGTTTCTTAGAGGAACAAGCGGAGAAATCGAGAAAGATCAAGGCGGACTATCGTGGCCCCGCTGGGCAGTTGCAGGTCATTGTCGCTACACACTCCCCGAACTTATCCGCCTGGGTGTCTAGTGAGAGACTTGTGTTCTTTCGATCTGTCCACGCGAAGCCAAAAAATGCAGAGGCAATCGGCCCCTCCAGCGAAGTCGAAGTCCCGGCTGCTTCTCCAGCGATCGCAGAGCCGACCAACGATGAGCCTACGGCTACGGCGATAGAGGCCGACTCACCCCCCGCCGGAATAGAGGTGCCTGAGGACTCTGAACCGACAGAAGGCTTCGCACCAGACACAAATCCATCGGATCAGCCTGCATACTCCCTGCCAGCGGTGGCCCGTCGGTCAACCCGATGCATTCCACTCAAAGCCCTTGCGCTCTCTGCTCCGGAGCGCCGGAAAGTGGATCGCTACCTTGATGTAACAAAGTCCGCGCTCCTTTTCGGCGGTCGCGTCTTGCTGGTTGAAGGAATCGCGGAAGCGCTACTCCTGCCGATAATCGCCAAGAATCACGTCCTCAAGGGCGATCAGGACAAATTCCGTATCTTTCGGAGCGCGGTGTTCGTGCCCATCGACGGTGTCGACTTCGAGTGCTACTTGCGATTGCTTCTTACACCGTGCAACGAAATTCGGATCGCTGACCGTGTAGTCATCATTACCGATGGCGACCGCACAGATGAGGCTACGGGTACAGCAACTCCAGGCGAACGAAGGAAGACCACATATGACGATATCGCCAAGAATCTAGGCGCATCGCATATTTTCCAAGCCGTGATCAACACATATTCGCTGGAGACGGAATTGGTCAACGCAGGGAACAACTCCTTGTTGAGGGAAGCATATCTAAAGCTCCATCCAAAATCAGAAGCCAAGTGGGATGCTGCGGTAATGCTGAGTGGCGACCAGAGGGCTGCCGCTATTCAAGCCCTGTTCAAAGACACAGCCAAAGGAGATTTTGCCCACATGGTTGCTGAATCTATCCGCGGCACGCCCAATTTCGTCGTCCCCGGATACTTGAAGACTGCGATCGAGGCGCTCGTGCAATGAAGCCCAAGGCGTTCAAGCCCACTCCGGAACAGGAGGCTGTCATTGCGCACAAAGAGAGCGCATTCATCTCTGCGTGTCCCGGAGCCGGCAAGACGCAGGTCCTTGTCGAACGGGCACGACAAGAGTTGAAGAACAACGCATCAGGACAGGGGCTTGTTTTCCTTTCGTTTACAAATGCCGCGATCTCGGAATTGAAAGCAAGGCTACAGTCGGAGGCACTGCTTCCCAACCCGCCGTTTCCACACTATGTGGGAACCTTTGACACGTTCATCTGGCAATTCTTTATCGCGCCCCTCGGAATACCCGGCTGTATCACGCCACCGCAACTCATTCCCGATATACAAGAGCGCGCTATTACACCTTACAGCGGGGCACAGGAAATCCCGCTTGGATACTTTAGTGAAGTCACAGGAAAGCTCATTCCGGAAAAAGCGAAGCAATGCGGTTTTGATGTAAGCGCCAAACCGGCATTGACCGCCAAATATGAGGCGGCCGCGAAACATTGTCGTGATCGTTTTCTCGCGCGGGGAGAAGTGGGATTCGACGATGTTCGCATGATCGTGAAGAGCTATCTCGCAGACCCACAGATCTCGACTAGACTCTCTGCCGCCTTGGCGGCTCGCTTTCGCGAGATTGTGGTGGATGAAGCCCAGGATTGCAATCCCGCTGATATCGAAATCATCAAGTGGCTTCGAAATTCTGGCATTGTCACCAAGGTTATTTGCGATCCGCACCAGTCCATATACGAGTTTCGGGGAGGCGTAACCGAGGAACTGTTTGCTCTTCGCGCAACATTCGCTCCACAGAATCAGCTGCCGATGATCGGCAACTTCCGGTCGAATCCGAACATTTGCAAGGCAATTGCCGCCTTTCGCTCGCCTGGGGAGCAGCAAACGAGAGATCAGTCGCTTGGCGCACTGTCGGGCGACGCAACAAAGATCCACGTCCTCCACTTCCCGGGAAACTCGATCCCGAATTCGATTGGGAAAAAATTCAAGGACCTCCTGCAAAGCCACGGGCTGACGCATCTCGAATGTCCGGTGGTCTCTTCGGCAAGAGATGCAGCGTGTAAGGCAATTGGACAGGTCGTCGATGCAAATTCAGGGGATCGCACGGTACGGCTCGCTCTCGCGGTAACAGGTTTCCATGCCGGAGTTGAAATCAATGCCAGAAAGGAGGCAATGGAAGCCTTACACTCCATCGTGCTCAAGTTGGGCGGCAAGATGGGTGCAAAGACCTACCTTCAATTTGTAAGGGCAGAGGCACTTAAGGCGGAGGACTGGCGGCCAGAAGTCCTCCAGCTACTCCAATCACTTCGATACGATCCGGCTCATGACGCAGATGCCGACGCATGGTTAACAAGAGCAAGAAACCTTTTGGCTCCTTTCTTGGGTGGCAGTGGATCAATCGCACAAAAACTACGGAATCATCAAACCTTGTCGGCCATTCTCACCTGCAAACCGGCGTCCGATTTGAGCCCGCGGACCATCCACTCCGTTAAAGGGATGGAATTCCCAGGCATATGCGTTGTCTTGAGCCCCAGAACCTGCAAAGACTTGCTCGACTATCTCACAACAGGGCAACCAGCAAAGAGTGCGGAGACCGCTCGAAAGCTGTACGTCGCCGCATCCCGAGCGGAGCGCCTACTGGTCATCGCGGTGCCGAAGAGCCAGGGATCACGGTTGGTTGAGCACATCAAAAAGACGGACGCCGAAGTGACCGAGATCATCTTGTCTTGAAGATTCGTAGGCCGAGATGCCAAATCCCACACTTTAAGCCGACCTTCTCTCGATTCCAATTTACTGAGGTAAGGCGGAATAAGGCGAACTGAGCAGTTCAGGCAATGGTCACGCAGCACCATCGGCCACGGTCTGCTGCCCACAGCACGAGGCGAGCAAGAAAACACAATCGGGCTCCTTGTCTCATTCTGTCCGCGCATTCGGGCACTCGTCGCTCGAATGTTTCACAAACTCCAGCTATCGAGCGGCTCGTGCCAGGTCACGCGGTCTAGAATTCGATGCCCTTGATCCTCGATCCACTGTTCGGCCATCCAACTTGCCGGCACGAGTATCAATAGCAGCAGGCTTCCGCAAATAGCTGCGAGGGCAATCTCTCGAAGCGATAGCCGAGGTGGGGTAAATTGTGCACCACAGTGGGGACAAACTTCATTCGTCCCGGCACCCTGCTTGTCCTGCGGGGACACCCGATTCCGCCATCGCGACGCCATAGCGTTGATCATCGTCTTCATCGCCTTCCTCCTCCTCTTCATCGCCGGCCGTCTCGTCTCCGACGGCTGCTGCATATGCGGCCCGCTCGCGCTTGTCCCGCCGGACATCGAGCAGCTGTTCTCCAACCGTGTGTTTTGGGGCAAAGCAGTACTGGACGTACGCCTCGAAGAGGGCCTGATTTGGAATGCCGCGCTTCAAGACATCGCCATGATGCTGCTTGTAAAGGCTCATCAGCGCTTCGGGCGTGATGGTGTAGGATCTCCGCTTGCCGCGGCAGGCGATGGATGCCTGGAGCCATCCCTGTTCAATCCAAAAAACGACCTCCGCTTTTCGAACGCGGAGGGCGCTTGCAAGGCTCTCCACCGAAAATAGGTCGCACCGGATTTCGCGCAAGCTGAGGTCGCTTCTATTGAGCATGTTTCGGATCGCCTTGGGTGTCCGATTGACCTTCCTCGCTACTTCTTCGATCGATCGCTTCACAAGTTCTTCGCGAACGATCTCAAACTCGGCCTCGGTCCATCGCCGATGGTCTTGCTGTCCTTTGATTCCGTACTGGATGATGAACCGCCAGCAGGCTTCCTTTGGACGCCCGCTGTGGCGCTGTAGGCGGACCACAAGCTGCTCAAGTTTGGATCCAGAAAGCACTTTGGCCTGAGCAGCCATGGCTATCGCTTCTGCACTCCACTCTTGGGAGCGCTCCGGCAATTTGGGGAGAGTTGCCATACGCGCCTCGATGTTGATCTTCTGGCGGCCAAGAAGGTCATTTTTGAAAGTAGTTGAACGTGCGGCACTTTCAGACCAGAGAGTCTTCCTCGTTCCGTCGATGTCTCGTTCAGCTGGCGACGGCCATAACTCCCTCTGGGGTAAACATGGCTCCTGGGGCGTTGAGGATCATTCCGTACCGCCGGACCCCGGGGGAATTCGTCCTGGTTCCCCCGGGACTCCGCATAAGTGCCCTATATCTACTAAAGGCACTCCAGAGGGGGTTTTGTGGCAGGGATGCGAGATTTATTCGCAACTAAAGCAATAAAGGTCGTCTATACTGCGAGTTAACTGGTCGTCAATCCACCCGCGCCACATACGCGTATGACGCCAAACGGTAGTAACTGCAAAGAGCTGACGTGGAGTTGGGCCTATTCGACCGGGCACCCGGCTTCCGATCAGAAGTTGGAGGCCGCTGCTCACGCAGCATGGTCATACGCTTCGCTGTGCGCCTGGACCTACCTCAATGACCACGATGCCGCAGTCGATTTGATGGACCACGC
>NZ_DATKQC010000334.1:0-18447 GCF_035532915.1 Edaphobacter sp. | reverse complement strand
CCACCGCCTTTTAGTCTTTGACATGGCAATAATCTATAGTCTATAGTTTGCGGACTGTCCATTCCGAGCCACGAGGCTTCCTTGCAACCAGCAAATACTGTACTGACCTATAACGCCGCAAAAGTTCCTCTCAATCGTATGGTCGTGGCCAGCGCCATGACGGCGTCTCTCGGCGGCCTTCTTTTTGGCTTCGATACCGCCGTGATCGCCGGTGTGACCAGGGCGCTCACCACAAGATTTACTCTTACCCCGACTTCCCTGGGATTCACGGTCGCGATCGCCCTCTGGGGAACGATCGTAGGAGCTGCCGGCGGCGGTTATGCAGGCAATCGGTTTGGCCGTCGAGACAGCTTGCGGGTCCTGGCGTTGCTTTTCATTGTGTCCGCGCTGGGATGCGCCTTCGCCTGGGATTGGGTGTCGTTTCTTGCATTCCGTTGTATCGCCGGCATCGCGATTGGGGCCTCGTCGGTTCTGGGCCCGATGTACATTGCGGAAATTGCGCCGGCACAGTGGCGGGGCCGCATGGTTGGGTCTTTCCAACTCAACATCGTCTTCGGCATTCTCGTTGCATACTTCTCGAACTATGTGATTGGCACCTTCAATCTTGGCCCAACGGAGTGGCGCTGGAAACTCGGGGTCTCAGCCGTTCCCGGGCTTCTGTTCCTGGTGATGCTGTTTCGAATTCCACGCAGTCCTCGCTGGCTCGTCGACAAGGGACGAATCAGGGAGGCGGAGTGCGCGCTCAATCAAATCGCGGGGGCGGCAGCCACATCGGAACTCGCTGCGATTGAAGAATCGCTCGCCAGCGATCGTAGAGCAGGAAGTCAGCCGCTCTTTTCGCGGCGCTACCGTATCCCGGTGATGCTGGCGATCATGATCGCGCTCTTCAACCAATTTTCAGGGATCAACCCTATCCTTTACTACCTGAATGACATCTTCGCGAGGGCTGGATTCACCAAGGTATCGGGAGATTTGCAGGCGGTCGCCATCGGCGCAACCAATCTGATCTTCACGGTTGTCGCGATGTGCATTATCGACAAGGTAGGACGGAAGAAGCTCCTCATCGTTGGATCGGTGGGAACATTCATCAGTCTCGCGCTGATCAGTATTCTTTTTTTGACAGGAAAACACCAGAACCTTCTGCTTTGGCCGCTGGGGAGCTTCGTCGCATTTTTCGCGGTGTCGCAAGGTTCCGTGATCTGGGTTTATATCAGCGAGATCTTCCCGAATTCCGTGCGCGCCAAGGGTCAGAGCCTGGGCAGCTTTACCCATTGGCTGACGTGTGCAACGCTCGCTACCTTCTTCCCGGTGGTTGCCGTCCACACCGCGGCCGCGCCATTCATCTTTTTCTCCTCGATGATGGTGCTGCAATTGATCGTTGTCATTTGGCTTTTCCCCGAGACCAAGGGATTCACGCTCGAGGAACTTCAATACCGCCTCGAGACCAGGTGAGCGCGGGCTGCTCTCCCTATAGAACCGCAAATTAGATCCAGGACAGGAGTTGAAATGGAACGCAGGCAGTTTCTCAGAAATTCAGCGATTACAGGCGCGGCATTTGCCTTCTCGGGAGCAAAGGGATGGGCGAAGTCCGCCGATGCTCACATCGATATTTTGATCGACGAGCCGAAAGGCGAAATTTCGCCGAACATCTACGGCCAATTCACAGAGCACATCGGTGGAGTGATTTACGACGGCGTGTGGGTGGGAGAGAAGTCGAAGATTCCCAACCGATATGGCATCCGCTCGGAATTGATTGACAAGATGAAGCAGATACATGTCCCGATCATTCGCTGGCCCGGAGGCTGCTTCGCCGATAGTTACGATTGGAAAGATGGCATCGGTCCCGCATCGAAGCGGCCGCGGCGCACGAATTTCTGGGAGGGAGATCACGACGCGATCCGTCTGCATGAGAAGGGCCCTCAGATCTTCGAGCCCAATGAATTCGGCACCGACGAGTTCATGCGGTTTTGTCGGCTGACCCAGGCGCAACCGTATCTTGCGGCCAACCTGCGGAGCCTTCCCGCACTCGATCTCGACCATTGGGTGGAGTACTGCAACTCTCCTGCCGGAAGTACGACCCTGGCAGACGTGCGTGCAAGCGGCGGCTTCCCAGAGCCCTTCAACGTTCGATATTGGGGTATAGGAAACGAGAGCTGGGGGTGCGGTGGAAATTTTACTCCAGAGGAATATGCTTCAGAGTTTCGCCGCTATACCACCTGGATTCCAGGTTACGGCCTCGATCTCCAACTGATCGGGTCCGGCCCGAACGACAATGACATCGATTGGACCCATCGCTTTTTCGAGCAGATCTACTCTGACCACGCGTACCACAATCGGAGCTTCACCGGATGGTCCGTGCATCACTACGCGTCGGACCTGAGCCGTGGCCGAATCAGCAAGGGGGATCGCAAAGGCGATGCTCTGCAGTTCGATTCCGTGGACTGGTATGAGCTATTGCGCCAGTGCGATCTCACCGAGCAGATCATTCAGGACCAGTGGACGGCCATGGGACAGTACGACACGGATCATCATGTGAAGCTCGTGGTGGATGAGTATGGGCCGTGGTACCGCGAGGGCACGGAGTTGGATCCCACCCATATCTTTGGCCAACAGATAACGATGCGGGATGCGCTGGCCACCGCACTGACCCTCGACATCTTCAATCGCCATTCGGAGAAGGTGAGCATCGCAACCTGCGCCCAGCTCATCAACAATCTCAACGCGCTTTTTCTTGCGCATGAAGACCGCTTCTTCGCGACGCCCAACTTCCACGTCTTCGCAATGTATGCCGCGCACCAGGGCGGAGAAGCGCTCAGGACGGTGTTCTCCGCGCCGGACGTGCGCTACATGCGCGATGGTAAGTCGGCGCAATTCTGGGGATTGAACGGTTCGGCATCGCGAAAAGGCCAGGTCGTGACGCTCACCATCGTCAATCCCGATCTGTCGAAGGCAACCGAGACTCAGATCGCGCTGGGGGGAGCCAGGATTATTCGTGCTGACGGCACCGTGCTGGCGGCTGCTGACATGCACGCGCACAACACCTTCGATCGGCCAAATGCCGTGACGACCGCGAATCTTGCAGTCGCAATCAACGGGGAACAGTTGAGCGTCACCCTTCCCCCTGCATCCGTTACCAAGTTAACCGTGACTCTCGGATAGAGAACCGGCCTGGATCTTCCGCGCCTATAAAACACCTTTAGCCCGCAACTGAAGTGCAAGCAGGATTACTGCACACTACCCACCCAGCTGGCGAAAGGCGGCAGCGTGATGTTGTCGAGTGTAGTGACTGTCTTGAGCGAATCGTCATCGGCTGCGAGCGTCTTGACGCTGTGAGCGGTGATGCCCGTGCCCGACAGGTTCAATGTGACCGTTTGAGGCGTAGCAGTGAAGTTCATCGCCACTACAACGGACGCTCCCGAACCGGTTGAGCGCACATAAGCGAGAACACTGTGGTTGTCAGTATCCAACATGGTCATCGCGCCGCTCTGCAGGGCGGGGAGATCACGGCGCAACGCGCTCAGCTGCTTGAACCAGTTGAGCTCCGAGTTCGGGTCCCTGGACTCGACCGCGACGTTGACGGTCTTGTAGCTGGGCGGAATGGGGAGCCACGTCTGGGGATTGGTACTAAAGCCAGCCTGCGGACCGGCAGTCCACTGCATCGGTGTGCGTTCGCCGTCGCGGCCCTTTTGCTTCGGCCATCCGGTTATCCCGATCGGATCGCGGACGTCTTCCCGACGCGTAGGGGTTGTCGTGTGCATGCCCAACTCCTCGCCGTAGTACATCAGTGCAGTCGCCTTGGTGGTGAAGAGCGTGGTGGCAAGGGTCTTGTTGATGAGGTCGTCATGGACGCCGTCTCCATAACGATCGATGGCGCGGACATTGTCGTGGTTATCGAACACGATGAGCGGCTGAGAACCGTGAACCAGCGTTTGCACCTCCTCGATGTGCTGACGGAAGCTGTCTGCATCGAGCTTGTCGTGATCGCCATGGAAGCCGATGAGCATGTCCATGGGCAGTTGAAGCTCGTTGTGGGCCGCTCCTCCGTACCACTTATCGAGCTCTGCCGTGTTGGGCAGATACGTCTCGCCAATCAGCACGCGGTCGCCAGGATATTTTGCAACCATCGCCCTCATGCGCCGGATGACATCGTGAACTTCGGGAAGATTGTTGGTGTAGGTGTCGCCGACGTTCGGATCGCCCTGAGCATTAATTCCGCCAAGCTCGGGGTTGTTGTGTAGCAGCGGATCTTCAAAGAGGTTAGGGATGGCATCCAGTCGAAAACCGGCAACGCCCCGGTCCAGCCAGAACTGCATGGCGCCGAACATCGCCTTCTCCACGGCTGGATTCCGCCAGTTCAAGTCGGGCTGCTGCTTGTAGAACTCGTGGTAGTAGAACTGATGCACCGCCGGAACCCACTCCCAGGCAGAGCCCCCAAAGCCGGAGACCCAGTTGTTGGGCGGGACTCGGCCGTCGTGCTCAAAGCGCTTTTGATAGTCAGTCACACCGGGTGCGTCGGCCGCTATGCCATCGTTCCATACATACCAATCGTGCTTCGGATCGGTTCGAGAGCTGGATGCTTCGATGAACCACTGGTGCTTGTCGGAGGTGTGATTGAGCACCATGTCGAGGACGATGCGCACATGAAGTTTCTTCCCTTCCGCAATGAGGCGGTCCATATCCGCAAGCGTCCCGTACTGCGGATCGACGGCCTCGTAGTTGGAGATGTCGTAACCGAAGTCCACTTGCGGCGATGGATACATCGGGGCAATCCAGATCGCATCCACGCCCAGCCCCTGCAGGTATCCCAGGCGAGAGGTGATGCCGTTCAAGTCGCCGATGCCGTCGCCATTGGAGTCCTGGAACGAGCGAGGGTAGATCTCATACACCACTGCCTGCTTCCACCACGGCGCAGCCGAACGAGAGGCTACAGGGGCTTGCACCTCCGCTGTTGCCGAGGGAACGCCAAAGATCGAAGGTGACAGGAACAGGGCCAGCACTGCCGCCGAGAGCGCGGCTGATCTCCAAAGCTGTCGCCCGGTGCACGGTACGGATAAGGATCTCGGGTTCATCGAATTGCCTCCATAGAGACCGACGAGAACGATAAGTTCAACGGCGGCAGCGTTCCCTGTAAATGGAACAAGCTCAAAGATAAATGGTATGGCTACATCCGTTAAAGCTATACCCGCTCAAGCGTATCTTCCCTTGTTTGTCATTCCTTTGTTTTTCATTCCCGAAGGGAATCTGCGTTTTGCTCGAATCACCAAAACTACATCTGGAGAAGCCCCGCTCTCAAGCGTTCGCCGCTCGCCGTTCCTATGGCTTTCTTATGCAATTTGGTACGACAAGACGACAGACGACAATCTGGCTGCTATCGGAGGCGGTGCGGCTTAGCGACCGTCTTTGAACTGCCGGATCAAAAGTCGCAAACTCTTTACCTCTTTTGCCGTCGGTGCTCTGGGTGCGCGGCCCGACTGTATCACCGATAGCCGCAGCCCAAGCCTTCCGTCGCGGATAGCCTCGGCTGGCACCGGAACCGTGTAGGTGCCGCCCGCTTTTCCGGAACGTATGCCAAAGGCAGAGATCGTGCCCAGAGGCTGGCCATCCTGCGTCATGATCTGGATCTGGTCGCGGCCGATCGCGCCGACCGTCACCAGCAGCCACGCCGTCTCGCCCTCTCGCAGTGTATGCGGCAGGGCGAGCGTCGTCTCGCGAGCGCCGTCGATTTGCCGGGACCGTGTTCGAGCCTGCGCCGTCGGCGGCGATACCAATGCCGACGGCGCAGCTTGCAGAGCGACCAACGCGAGCACGACAGTCGAGGCGAGAACAACCATGGCTTAGCTTACAGCGCTCGCACGGTTGCATTCCTGAGCACCGACGCGCCGCCGCCCGAAGGCACCACCCGGATCGTCACCGCGACCCCCTTGGTGGCTGCAGCAGCCGAGAGCAGGTTCGGAAATGCCTCCTTCCGCTGCGGCAGCGGAACAAGGTAGGTCGCATCGCTGGACATGCCTGGCATATGCATCATGTTGCCAAAGAAGGAGATCGTGCCCGCGTAGTAAGGACTATCCGGGTTCACGTCGGTTGCCTCAGTGGGCGCGCCCACCAGCACGTCGAAGTTGCGATGAGGCGAGGCCTCGGTTGGCCGAGGCACCGTCACCAGCGCGATCAGGGACGCCGGAGCGTCGCTGGCAAGATGAGCGTTGACCTCGCTCGCAGAGAGCGTCAGCGTCGCCATGTTGCCCTTCATCAGCCCCTTTACCGTCGCCACCGCATGCTTCGCCTTCAAGGCACGGCTGGGACGCCTGACCACCGCTTCGCCGAAGCCCGGTTCATAGTCGTACTCGAAGCGGCTGGTAGAGATAAATTCTCTCGCGATGCTGGGGCCGACCTGCTGGCCGCTGCTGTTCACATAAAAGAGAAAGGGCTCCTTCTCGTAGGTTGGCCATTCCGCCGCGTTCGGCAGATAGGGCAGCCCGAGGGCCTGCTGCTTGCGCGTCCACACATCCCACAGCCGATCCATGTTGCTGTGGTGCAGAAAGAAGATCGGGTCCACCGGCGAGAGGTTGTTGGTCATATTGCCCCACGGACCGTTGGGGATCGGCCCCACGCCGCCGATGTAGTTGTGCGCGCTGTTGTGCGGGAATCCCTCCAGAGTGGCGAAGACGTTGCTGCCGGACGGCGGAGAATTGTGCGACTTCGTCATCGAGCTGTTGAAGCTGATCTGATTGATCGGGTCGTAGAAATCAGTCGGCAGCAGACCGGCGTAGACCATGAACGGTGAAACGTTGTAGGTCACCTGCGGGCTTAGCTTCGGGTTCTGGCGCGTGAGATAGCGCGCGATGGGAGTCTGCGCGAAGGCCGTATTCGTAGGATCGACATGCGGCGGAGGAGGGGTCGTGGTGTAGCCCGTCACATCGTTCCACATCACATCGAAGCTCGTGTAGCCGCGCGCGTTAAGCTGAACGCGCTGGGCGCTGCTGAGACGGTCCCAGTATCGCCTGAGCGAGGGCTGAATGAACGCCGTGAACGTACCGATATCTTTGGTGTAGCGCGTGTATGCCGAATCGGTCGGCGTCAGCACGCCGTTGAACATCGAGTCAGGGATCTGCGGAAGCTGCGTCCAGTCCCAGTAGGGCATCGCGAAGGTAGGATCGCCGCTCAGGGTGCGAATGGTCTGCTCGAAGTAGCCCACGTAGCCACGGTGCCACACATAAAACCACCAGTTGCCGTGCGGACAGTCCATCAGGTGGATGAACGCATTGCGAAACCAGTTCTGCGCATGGTCCGGCGGCAGGTTCAACATCGCCTGCACGCCCCTCGCATAGCTTGCCAGCGCCTTTTGTCCATTGGGGCTGGTGACGTTATAGCGGCGGTACTTTGCGGGCGACTGCGCCAGCGCAAGGCCACCCGGCAGGGCGGCAACTCCGGCAGTGGCAAGAGAGGACTTCAAAAAATGGCGGCGAGTACTTCCAAGGGGGTTGCTCATTATTCTTTCACCTGTAACGGGTGAGCAGCCGAGCCGTGCAAAGGGATGAGACTCCGCAGAAAGCAGCTCTGGTGCGGTCCGTTCGTGTTGTGGATGGGGAATGTTTGCCGTGGGCTTCCGCAGGAGGAAGGCACGGGGATTATCGGTTGCCAGAGACCATAGCTCAGTACAACTCAGCGGAAGAAGCAAGTGGACGACAGACGACTAAATCCCCGGATACGTATGCCCGGTGAAAGGTCGAGCTAATTATGGGAGCGTCCCGAAGCAATGTCAACAGGACAATCAAGATTAATATTTTCATGCGTCGCGGGATGTATACTTCGGGCTTCTGGAGAAAGCTCTGATTTTGCCTTACGCTGACTTGCCGAAGTTTATTCGGTAAACAGTTGGCATGTTGCAGCATCCTGACCCACGAAACTGCTTCACGTTTGAACACCCCTGAGCTTTTCAACCGTTACAGATCTTCGATTGGCGAGGAGCTTCCATGAAGGTGATACCCCGAGATGCCTGCGTCGTGCTGCGCGTTGCAGCGCCAGGTTTTTCTCCATCGCAATCCATCCTGGCACTGGCCCATCGATGTCTCCTGCGGTCGCCGCCCACCTCCCGCGCACAACCTCGTTGTGACCGCCTTGGATAGACGCGGCATTTGAATTCCCGATGAACCTCGGGCTTCCTGAAGCGAAGGCAAACGCAATCGGCAAACAAAAAATTCCTTCGTACAACTCAACCATCATGGTCCATAGGAGAGAAATTCCATGAACAAAAATTGCATTAAACTTTTGGCAGTTCTATCTGCATTGTTGTGTCAACCACTCTTCGCCCAGTCGGCGCCGCAGACCTTCGTCGCTCCCCCCACGTTGCAGGAGAAGTCTCCGGCAGGCGCGAAGCCCATGCTCTTTGCCGCGCCCCCGCAACGCTGCAATCCCTCGGGAGACATCAGCCATGAAGGCAATCTTGTCACGCTCGATCTCAACGTCGTCGAACACCACAACAAGATCTACAACCCCGGCACCGGCGTCATGGACGATGTCCTTCTTCGCTCTTACGGCGGTTGCCTGACCGGTCCGCTCATCGAGGTCAAGCCCGGCAACACGCTCCGCGTCCATCTCAACAACGAACTCGACAACCCCACACCGAACGCGCCGAAGTGTCCAGACGGCGGCCCGTCCTGCTTCAACATCATCAACATGCACTTCCACGGATTGCATGTCTCGCCGTCCGGCAACAGCGACAACGTCTTGTTAAACATCGCTCCCAAAACGAAATTTGAGTACGAAGTAAACATCCCGATCGATCATCCCTCGGGCACCTTCTGGTATCACGCGCACCGTCACGGTTCGACGGCGTTGCAGGTCGCCAGCGGAGCCTCCGGCGTGCTCATCGTGCGCGGCAACCGCCCCTACACCGGCTACGGCCCCGGCGACATCGACACCATTCTGCACGACGCCTCCGGCAAGCCCTTCACCGAGCAGGTGCTCCTCTTCCAGCAGATTCCCTACGCCTGCTTCAGCGATCCCGGGACCTTCCAGCACATCATCACCGCCCCTGACGGCAAGACCTGGGTGTGCCCTCCAGGAAAGACCGGCGTCGTTGAAAACTTCGACCAGCAACTCTCCTCCGCCACCGTGTGGGACTTCAACGGTCGCTTCACCAGCGTCAACGGCGTGGTGCAACCGGCCATTACCAACGTCGCGGCGGGAGAGATTCAGCGTTGGCGCATGATCCACGCCGGCATCCACGACACCGTGAATGTGCAGATCGTGCCCATGGTCGCCAGCGGCCCCAATGCCCAAAAAGAACTCGCCGGCATCCTCACCGGAACTCCCACCGAGCAGGCCAAACTCATCGCCCAGATCTGCCCCGTCACCGAACCCAACTCCACCCGTCCCGTCGCTCTCGTTCCCCAATTTGAGATCGCCGCCGACGGCCTCACCCGCACCGCGATCCATCCTATCGGCGTGAATCTCAAGAGCGTCAGTGGCGGTATTGGAACCAATTTCCTGCAGCCCGGCTATCGCAGCGACGTCCTGGTCGCCTTCCCGCATCCCGGAACCTACTGCGTTCTGAACCAGGCCGCCACGCCTGCCGAGCGCCCCACCGTCAATCCCAACGGCGGCGGTCAGGGCCCCAACGAGACCCAGTTGCTGGCGACCGTCATCGTCAAAGGCGGCACCCCCGTTCCCCTCAGCAGCCTTACCCAGTACGTCAACGCCTCGCTCGTTAGGAACAATCCGAACCTGCCCCTCAACGCCCGCCGAGGTCTGGTCCATGGCGATCTCACCCCGTGGCGCGGCATGCCCGAGGAAGGCCCCGCCTCCAACTCGGCCAATCCCCACAGCGTCAGCTTCTACATCGGCGATCTCCCCGAGCCGCCCGCGAAACAAACCAAGCCCAAGGGGCCATTCGGCTTCTGGATCAACTCCAAGGAGTACGACCCCAACCGCATCGACTTCAAACTTCAGGTCGGCAAGACCGAGGACTGGCAGCTCACCTCCTACGGCGAGCCCCACATCTTTCACATCCACGTCAACCCCTTCGAGATCATGGACGTCACCTACAAGGGCAAGAGCATCTACGACGCCCATGGCAACTGCCTGGCGCAGCCCGACAAGCTCGGCTTGCAAAACCAGTACTGCGGCCTCTGGCACACCTTCAAAGACACCATCTTCGTCCAGAACGACTACGTGGTTAAAATGCGAACCACCTACGTCCGCTACATCGGCGAGTTCGTCATCCACTGCCACATCCTCGACCACGAGGACGGCGGCATGATGACCAATGTCGAAGTCGTCCCCGACCTCGGCGCTCCCGGCGATGGCATTGGCATGCCGTCCATGAAACACATGCAATCCATGGACAACATCTCCAAATAACCCCAGCTCCTTGCCAGTGGTGTTGACGGTGCGGGAAACCGTCAACTCCACCGGCAGGGAAACCAGGAGCGAGTGTCATGGCGCAGGCGCCAGGCGGCATCGACCCCGCGGTAATCGCAGGAACGAAATCACTGGGGTGCCCCAAAAAAAAATAAATAGAAAGATTTGCATCTAGACCTACTAGTAGGTAGTCTACTATTACATGGACAACGATACCGCAATTCGAATTCGCGAGTCGGCCCACGACCTGATCGCCGAGAGAGGCTACTTCGGCTTTAGTTATGCGGACATTGCCGAGGTGGTCGGTATCCGCAAGGCAAGCATCCATCACCACTTTCCCTCCAAGGTTGATCTCGTCGTTGCGACCCTGAAGGAATATCGAGCAAGGCTTGCCGAAGCGGCTGGCGGACTCAACAACAACGTTGCCGACCCGCTTCAACGCCTCAGGCTGTATGTCCGCTATTGGGCAGAGTGTGTCAAGAGCAACCACCGCCCAATCTGTATCGCGGCCCTGCTGAGCGCCGAGCTTCCGGCGCTGCCCGAGGAGATTCAGGCAGAAGTACAATTGCACTTCAAGTATCTCCTCTCCTGGGTGAAAGCCACCCTGAAAGAAGGAGCCGCCAGCGGGAGCATCCATTTGCACTCCAGCGCGGAAGTTGAGACGCAGAGCTTTGTCGCGCAGGTGCACGGAGCAATGATCTCCGCACGGGCACTGGGCTCCACGGAGATCTTCACCTCGATCACGAAGAACGCTCTGGAACGTCTCCGGCCCTCAAACTGAAGTCTTGGAATCAGCCCCACCTTCGATGGTGGATGCCCACCGTGTCTACCTTTTAGTAGACAGTAACCGCAACGGCCTTTTGCCCCCCACCCTGGCGACTCACGAAGTCGCCGTTCTTAGGAGAATGATATGTCCGTCCTGATCTCTGCTTTCGTGTTAGGTGTTGCCTGCGGTCTGCGCGCCATGATTGGTCTTGCCGCCGTGAGCTGGGCCGCCGGCAGCCAACTACTACCCCTTCAGGGGACCTGGCTTTCTTTCCTGGGCAACCGCGTAACGCCGTACATCACCAGCCTCCTCGCTATCGGGGAGATGATCAACGACAAGCTCCCCAAAACTGCCAGCCGCCTGGTTCCTCCGCAGTTCGGCGCGCGGATCGTGATGGGAGCGTTCATTGGAACAGCCATCGGGCTCTCGCATGGACATCTTGCGATGGGCATCCTGTGCGGAGTCGTCGGCAGCGTCGTCGGAACACTTGCCGGTGCCAGGGCCAGGGCCTTCGCGGCAAAGCTGTTTGGGCGCGATCTGCCCGCCGCTCTGCTCGAGGACGTTATCGCCATCGCCCTGGCCTTCGTGGCCATCGTGACGCTTCGCTAACGCAAATGCTTTGATCCAGCGCTGGCTGTCCTCTGGATCAGGACAACGGTAGCAGCGAGCAATGCGGACGCGATGGATTAGTCACTGCCGAACTTCGATTGGACCTGTTGCAATGATCTTCCCTTCGTCTCATTTGGAGCCGAGGACACGGCACGCGAGTGGCTTATAGAGAGGATTGAGGTCCAATCCGAAGTTTTACCATGACGAAGATCGAGCGCCCCGCAGTGAGATCACAACTTACTATTCATCCACACGCTGTAGCCCATAAAGGTCCAGGTCATCGAGGCGAATGATCAGATTGGAAAGGGCGGCATATTTATTTCGCACCAGAAAATGTTTGAGCTTATCCAACGTTAGGTCCGGAGCGGGAGCGACTAAGAAGCTGCTTAGCCAGGCACGGCATTTGGACCATGATGCCGTGACTTCGTACACAGACCCATCGCCGCCTTTAACGACCAGCAGCATTCGTATCGTTGGGTCGCACCGAGGCCCGGATATCCAGATCAGTTGGGCCCTGAACATCGACGCATCGGAATGAGGCAGGCCGTCTCTAAACATTTGTTCCTCCTATCACCACGAAGAGAATGCATTGGATGAGCGCTGATGTGGAGTGAGGCTTCATGCTTGTTTATTTCGTAACATGGAAGACTATCCTCATCCTGTCATGGCCAGCCCCACAATAGATGGAGCACTCTCCTACAAAATTCCCGACTTTGGAAGGAGTTAGAAACACTTCGCTCGAATGATTTTTCTTGATGTTTACCTCAAGTCCGAGTCCTTTTACGGCCAGGCTATGAGTAACGTCATCCGAAATAAATAGCAGCTTAACCTGCTGTCCTTCTTTCAACGTGATATTCGATGGCTTAAACTCATAGCGCCGAGCATGGACCGCGATGACCGGAACCTTTGCGTCAATGATTGGACGGGCGAAGCAGGAGAGCGAGCCCATGACAAGAAGTGCCGCGGTCGTTGACGCACCTTTGATGAAATTCATGACATAGTCCATTCCTTACGACTCAATAAATACACTTAGAACAAAGAGCCAGCCACTTGTTCCGCAACGCCTCTTGCTTTCAGTTGCAGCATTTCATTAGTCATCGCCGGGTCCTTCTTAACGCTGGAGCCAAGTCGAATCACGAACTCCCTATCGCGAACACGGCCCGCCACACGCTCGCCATGGAAAGAGCTGAAATCAACACCGCACATTGTCGCTTCGTTTCCAATTCCTTTAAGAGGGATTGCCTGGGACGAGCAGCGAGAGGGAGCAGGCGTCGCGCCTCTTGCGGGAAGATCGATATCATCGACTACGATTTGGAGATCGTACGACGTGGTTCCTTTCTGGTATTGAAACAGGCATATATCTTCAGCCGCTGTGCTCTGCACCTTCAGGCTTGCCGGACCGCCCAGTACACCGGCAGCCGTAGCGCGGTTCAACCAGGGACAGGATATCTCTGCATGGCTCATCGCAGGAGCCATGATGATTCCCAGCAATAAAAGCCTGACGAGAAGGTGTAGTTTCAATCTATTTCTCCTGCTATTTCTGCGCCGTCTGGACGAGGTTCTCAGCACTGGCGGGAAGGTCCGTGTGCAGATGCCATGGGATGCTTTCAGTGGATATCTCAGGATGCCTGCGCAGATATCCAAGGGAGTAAGTCCGCGCATTGGAGTTGACCTTTTCGGTCACAAACAGCGCCTGCTGCTCCTTGGCCTGCTTGATCATGCCCATCCGATGGTAAAGAATCGAAAGGTTGTAGTGCGCCGCAAGATCGTCCGGATCGAGCGCCTGCAAAGCTTCAAACTGCACGATGGCTTCGTGATAGTTTCCCTGCCGATAGTAAGTAATACCCAGGTCGCGCCTTGCATCGCGCGATTGAGGATATTGGCTTACTACTTCGAGCAGGTCATTTAATTCTTCCTTCGGATGCGCCGCTCTTCGCTCCAGCAACGCTGCATAGTAAAGCGCACGAGCGTTGTGCGGACTGAGGGCCAATGCTTTTTGAATGCTGTCCCAGGCAGATCCATACTTCTCCCATGGGATCTCGGTCACGGCAATATTGGTATACGCATCGGCATAATCGGGCCTTAGTTTGACGACCTTCTCAAAGGCCTGGACCGCATCGGAGTATTGCAGCGCATCGAGATAGCCGATACCCAGATTGTTCCACCGCATCCAGTCGGGGTTATCGCCCGGATCCGGCTTGCCTGGCTGGTTCTCGCCGATGTTCAGCGTCCTACTGCGCGCCGCAAGTTGCACGACCGGATAGGCCGGATGATCTTTGCCTAATACATTGTTCAAATAGCTTTGCCGCAAATGGCGGTAATTCACCTTCGCAGTGAGAGTGATGGAACCTTTCACGTCGGAAGGAACACGGAACTGGTACCGGACAATAGTCGATCTTCCTGACTGAACGGTGTTGTCATACGCAACCGAATGAATGGTCTGCACTTGGTGGTTATCGACGAATTCGCCGCTCTTATCGACCGGCCTGTTCGTGAAGCTATGCGCCCGCTCATCCAGCGCGCCGTCCGGCTTGAGAAATCCGCTGTGATAAATATCCTTGCCGCTTGCATCTTTTACAACAAATTCGACCCACGCCTCATAGAGGTCTCTCACCTCGGGAATCAGCGAGTGGCCAATATTTTTATTCTGGATAACGACGTAGGCCTCAAGAACATCGTTAGGCTCGATGCTGAAAGGGACAGAACCCAGTGGGCCGATGAGATTCTGCGTGCCCGTTTTTTTCAGCCCAAAAATATCTACATTAAGATAGTTCCCGCTCTGAAGAAACCTGACCGTCTTCTCCAACTGCTCGTCGAAGCCATAGTAGAAGGGCGCTGCCGTATTACCCGCGGCCCAGCTATGCGAAGCGAAGGTGCCATGCTTCGCGCCGTAATCCGGCAGCGTAATGGGAGCCCGCATCATGTGGCAGCTCTGGCAGGTTTTAAAATCTCCGGAATAAAAAGTAAGTGGATTGCGATGCGAGAACTTCGAGTTCTGCCATTCGTCGAAGGTGGTGAAGGCGCTGATGAACTTGAAGTCGTTGAGGCTTCCCGGAAGATTTGCCTTGTGGCATGAAGCGCAGAACTCCGGCGTCCGATAGAAGTCCTGCATCACCGCCCGCGCATGGCGGTCAGTATGATTCATGATCTCTTCGTAGGGAACTTCGCCGGGAATGCGATTTCCTTTTTCATCGACCATCACGGATGGAACGCCCATGACATACCCGCCATTGCCGCTGGTTGAGCGAAGCGCCTGGATCGAGTGGCAAACGGTACAAGTCACGCCATTCTGGTCGAACTTGCGGTCTACCTGCGAATTCTGAGTAAGACCGCCGCTCAGCACGCTAATGGGATTGTGGCAGCTATCGCAGTGGCGCGAGTATTCAATGCCCTTGGTCTTAATCAGGAGATTCACGCTGGTCCGATAAAACGGCTCACGAAAAGAGTTGGAATGGAGTGCCTGACGCCACTGGTGGTATGCCTCCTGGTGGCAATGAGCGCAGTAAGTAGCGTCTGGAAAAGCTCCCGGCTGAATAAAATCGCCGCCTTGGATTTCTGGATTTCCTGGAGCAAAGGGAAGTTCCTTACCAAACCGATAGTTATAGGTGGCGCTGACCTTATTGGAATATTCCTTTCGCTGGCTTTCCTGCGCCCGGCCAGTCTTAACAAAGACCGAGAACGAATACAGGCTGATCGCAGCGCCACAGGCAACCATCATTCCTAATATCCTTGCCGTCTTCATAGTCGATTCATTCCTGTTTGTAAATCGGGATAGCGCATGGGCATCTCCCGCTACGAAGCCGAATAAAATGCAATGTCAGTTCGCTGCATGAGGAACCTCCTGCGTTGCTGCCTCGCCTTTTGCGATAGCGTCATAGACGCTGGGTACGAGGCCCTTGCCCTCTTCGATCACAAAATAGCGGTTCACGCTTGGAAGATTGACGTGCTCTACCGGGCCGTTTGCCCAATGGATCTCAACGGAGTCCACCGTAGTCGCCTGGCCTAAACCAAAATGAAGCCGTTGGTCGTTGGACGACTCAAAGCTTCCGCCGCTCATCACATCGCCGCGTTGCCGGATGCCTCCCGCAGTGAGATATACGCTGCTTCCTACCGCATCGCGTGGGCTCTTCGGGCCGCCGATGAGTTTAATGCCTACCCATGCGTGAGTATCGGCATTGACATTGCGAAGCAGCACCGGCGTATGGTCTATGCAATTGATGACGACATCAATTTTTCCATCGTTGAACAGATCGCCAAAAGCTGCTCCACGGCCAGGAATGACGTCGGCAAGGCCGGTGCCTTCGACTGCGGGAACAGCTTCGAATTTCTTGCCCTGTTCAATGTTGTGAAACAGCAAAGGCCGCTGCGCGAAGGATGTGCCCCAGTCATGATGATCTGCCTGCGGATAAACATGACCACCGACAGTCATAATGTCTTTCCATCCATCGTTGTCGTAATCGATAAACTCTGTACCCCAATCGAGAAATGGATACGTGATTCTGGCGATGCCCGCGCCTGCAGTAATCTCTGAGAAGTTCCCATCGCCTTCGTTGCGAAAGAGCGTGTTGTAGTCATCGGAAAATGTAGTGGTGTAGATATCGACCAGGCCGTTGTTGCGATAGTCGCCCACGGCCAGTCCCATGGATGCCGTCTCCCGAGCTTCCTGATTCAACGCGAAGCCCGAGTAGAAGCTTGCATCGTCGAATGTCCCATCACCCTTGTTGAGGTAGAGATAGTTCGGCGTTGAATCATTGGCGACGATCAGATCTACTTTTCCATCGTTGTTGACATCGACGAACGTAGAAGAGAATCCATAATTTCCGTTCTTGTCGCTGACTCCCGCCTTGTCGCTTACATCGGTAAAAGTCCCATCGCCATTGTTATGGAATAGATGGTCCGACTCGCCGGGAAGGCCGCGCGGGCCGCACATGACATGGACTCCGCGAAATTCGCAAAAGCCATTGCCTGCACTAGCATTGCCCTCGGCCAGGGAATGCTTTGTATCCCAGTGGATATAGCCGGGAACAAAAAGATCCAGGAGGCCGTCGCCGTCGTAGTCTCCGAAGCTTGCTCCTGTAGACCAGTTGCCGAGCGTCACACCGGCCTTCTGGCCTTCGTCCGTGAACGTACCGTCGTGGTTGTTATGGTACAAACGGTTTTCCCCATAGTTTGAGACATAGATATCGGGCCAGCCATCGTTGTCGTAGTCTCCAATCGCAACCCCGAAGCCCCAGCGGTCGTTGGTCACGCCTGCCTTGGCGGCGACATCGGTAAACGTGCCGTCATGGTTGTTGTGAAAAAGAGCGGCGTGGGGAGGTTCGGCCTTTCCATCCAGAGCATCGTAGGTCGAGCCATTCACCAGGTAGATATCCAGCCAGCCGTCGTTGTCGTAATCGAGCAGTGCCACGCCCGAACCAATCGTCTCCAGGATGAACGGCTTCTCCGGGGTTCCCATCTTGTGGTGCCATCCGCTAATGCCTGCCTTTTTTGAAATGTCCTCAAAGACAATCGGCCCTGTCTTGACGAAGCCGCCCTCCGTGATCGGCCGCTTTTCGGAATCGAGGATCGGGGCGAACTGGCCGCCTGTAGCCGACCCTCCCTGGCGCGCGCGAGGGATTCCGGCATCCTGTGCTGGTGCCTGAATCGCCTGTTCCGTTGCCTGCGCCTTTGCCGTCGATGGCATCCACGCCATCAGGACGAACAGCACACAACCCCAAAAGCCCTTGGACAGAATGTCGATGAGAATACCCTGACTTTCCTCAAAAATGTAGTGAGTCGATGACGACTGACGACCTGATTATCGTGAGATTTGGTTCGCATGTCTTCCCTCAATCGGATGACATACAAATGATGGATCGACAGGTCATGCTTCAGATGGATACCGGATGCGTTGTCGCCTCAATTTGAAACGAGCATCGTCTTTCGCCGAACTTCGAGAAAGTTCATTCTAGTCCACAGCAGTTTTATTTGGACGCAATACTAAGTTTCTTCAAGACGAAAAAACGCCTGAAAAATAACTCAAATCCTGGCCAATTGATACCATAAGGCGGCCAACACAACTCCTTTGTAATGAATACCGCTCTTTGGCACAGCAAACAGCTTTTGAGACCATAAGTTGGCCGAAACACGCTTCATACGCCATAAGCCGACCGACACTACCGTGTGCAATGAATTCTGTCACCCGGTTTCAATCCAATGCCGCCGTGGGATACAACGCCCAGCGCAACTGAATCCAGCCACGGGCAGGCTGAAACGATGCAAAGTATCATCCACACCAAGGCATGCGTTGATATTAATCAACTAGTAATAACGGATAGACCGTGATCTTCCCATAGCCCTGACTTCGGCCCCTTCGCCGCAGTCAAGGAGTGACTCGGCGATTTGCACTAAACCCGCTTCGCGGGTAGCGGGAAAGTAGTACGATTTGGCGTCGAGCGAGAAGAAATCCAGGCGGGATGGGCGCTTCCCGAAACCGATCCTACCCGAACGCGGCCGTCGTGCGACCGCTGAGCTGTTTGCTGAGTATTTATTATCCTTTCTCCCATTATTTATTTGGACGGCTACCGGGGTCTGTACTTAATAGCCACGGAGGTCGACATATGACTGAAGTTAAATATCTGCTTATCGCTCCGATCTTGATCCTGGCTGTAGCAGCAGGATCACCGGCAAGACTCAACGCACAAGGGAACTCTCAGAACCATTCGCAGGACCAT
>NZ_DATKQC010000333.1:0-5966 GCF_035532915.1 Edaphobacter sp. | reverse complement strand
TATATAGAGCCTCTCTACGGCAACCCGCAGTTTGGTCAGGCTACTCAAACGCTGAATGAGAGTCTTGGCAATCTGAGCCCTCTTTACCAGCAGGGCGGCCCACGCTCCATGCAGATGTCCTTGAAGCTTCAATTCTGATCTGCATTGAGTGATCTTCCTTCACTACCTACCCTCCCTCATACTATTCGGAGTCTTTAATGATCAGCTGCAGCGGCCGCATCGTTGCATTGTTCATGGTGGCTGCCATCTTTGCTCGATCTCATTCTCTGTTTGCGGAACCAAAGCATCCGTTTACAGTCGAGGAATCGATTAAGATGACGTTGTTCAGCGATCCATACACTCGCCTTCGAGATGCGAAATGTAAAGAATCACCAGATGGCCAATACTTCCTGGTGGTTACTACAAGAGGAAGTCTCCGCACGAATCAGTTGGTATCCAGCTTGTGGGTTTATTCGGCAGTCGATGTCGACAGCTATCTCCATAAGCATGAGGGTCATAAACCAAAGGCCCTTATGTTATTCCAGCGCGCGGGGTTTGCTGTCGCACAGGAGTTCAATTCCTATGGTTCACTCATCACTGATGCCCGGTGGTCGAGAGATTCCAAGTCAATCTTGTTCCTCGTTGAGCAGCCGGATGGTCATCGCCACCTCTGCCGTGTTTATCTAAGCGACAGGCGGTTTATCGATCTGACTCCTGGCAACTCGGATATCGAGCAGTTCAGTGAGGCGGGAGGAACGATTGCGTGGGTTGCTGTTGAGCATGAGCCGATACCAAAGCTGATTGGCGACCCAATAAACCAGGCATCTTCGGATCTGACCGGCCTATCGTTGTTTCATATCCTTTTCCCCACTACGTTTCCCGATCCCGCATCCTTTTGGCCGGCTCTCGATCTTTGGGTTCGCTACAAAGGAGTCAATCGACAGGTAAACGCAGGAGGGGAATGGCACTTTCCAAGAGCAGCCACTGCGCTGCGAATTGCAGTATCCCCCGACGGGAGATCGCTGATTGCAGCCCGGGCCGTGCAATCGATTCCGACAGAGTGGTTAAAGTACAAGACAGCATCCGCCGCTTTCAGCCTTTTGGCATCACATACCGGAACGGACCGATCCGGAAGGAGCGTCAATTGGCCGTGGCAATATATCTACGTTAATCTCGACAGAATGACCGTGGCTCCGCTTGTGGATGCCCCCTCAGGTATCGACACTGGCTATATCGATGCGCCGCAGGCAGTGTGGTCGCCAGACGATCGCTTTGTATTGTTCACAAACAGCTATCTTCCTCTCTCAAAGGGGAGCGGTCGGCTGCAACTTTTAGACGCCGCGGCGTGTGCGGCTGCCATCTATGACACCGCTGATCATGTTGCTACCTGTGTCGTCGGTGCGCGGTTCCCCGCGCAGAATGAGTGGCTGACATCAGCGCGCTTCGGCGCAACGTCCAACGAAGTTATTCTGCAGTGGTCTGGCGAAGGCACAACCGAGACAGACACATACGCGCGGAGCGTGCAGGGATGGAATTTAGAGCCGCAGAAGGCGAGCGCAGACGAATCGCAGCCAGTGATCTGTCTCTTCATTAAGCAGGGTCTCAATGAGCCACCCACCCTTTGGGCAGCCGGACACAGAGCGGACGTGGCTAAGGAGCTTTGGAATCCGAATCCGCAATTGGCTTCTTTGCAACTTGGGAAAGCCTCAGTTTACATGTGGAAGGACAGCACCGGGTACCAGTGGCACGCAGGCTTGGTGCTACCGCCGAATTATGTCAAAGGTCACCGTTATCCGCTCGTGATCCAAACCCATGGATTCTACAATGAGCACGAATTTCTCGTGGACGGATCATATACGACGGGCTTTGCCGCTCGCGCATTGGCCGCTTCGGGAATCATCGTACTGCAAATGGAGGATCGGGCGGATCGGCACGTCCGCCCCGCACAGCAAGAAGCGCATCTCGCCGTTGATGGATTCAAGTCCGCTATAGATCGCCTCGATAAAGATGGATTGATCGATCGATCGCATGTCGGGATCATCGGATTTAGCCGAACAGCCTGGTATGTTGAAGAGGCTCTGATCCATGATCCCCACCTCTTTCGCGCAGCCACCCTCATCGATGGGATCGACCAAAGCTATATGACATATATGCTCTTCGCTCCAGACAATCCCGAGGCTGCTGTTGAACAGGAAACGGCAAATGGCGGGAAACCATTCGGAGCGGGACTTGAGAGCTGGGTGAGGAATGCACCAGGGTTTAATCTCGATAAAGTCCAAGTGCCCATCCGCATCGAAGCCCTGGGAAGGATCTCTGTCCTTGGAGAATGGGAGGTGTACTCTTCTCTGTACCTTCAAGGAAAGCCCGTTGACCTTATATATATTCCGAACGGGCAACATATTTTGCAAAATCCGCAGGAACGCTATGCCTCTCAACAAGGGAACGTCGACTGGTTCCGATTCTGGCTGCAGGGGTACGAAGACCCCGACCCGACCAAGCGGGTACAGTACCGTCATTGGGAGTCGTGGAGAAACCTAGCCTGCATTATTCGTGAACGTCCCGCGAGCGGAGATTTTGCGCGGTACAAGATCGCCGGGGAGGATGCTGGCAGTGTGAAGTTGCGGTGTGGGACATGGGGCAGGCTTTGCAGGCACATACCATCAGGGCTGCGGCGATTTTCGGCCGTGGCTTTCCCTTGTGCTTGGTTGGGTCAGGCGGAAATGTGAACTCTTCAGGGGAGCGAAGCTCGTTCTACCCTGGCGAAGCTTCCAGTTCCATCGCCATGTGCCGGAAGGTCGTCAGGAACGGGAACGATTGCGGCAGGTGTATGACCATGCGCCGCGCAGAGGCAACGACCCTCGCACCCAGTTTCAGGAAGCGTTCCCGCAGTGTCCAGACCTGCGCTCTTGCGCAATTGGTGCCCGCCGCAGACAGGCGTAACTCTTGCATCAGCACATAGGCCGCGGCGGTCAGCAGCACGCGGAACTGGTTGGCCCAAAAGCGGCTGCAACTGGTGCGGTCGATTTCCATGGCGTGCAACTCTTTAATCCGGTTCTCTATTTCGCCGCGCTGACAGTAGACTTCTTCGTAGAGCCATTGCGGAGTCTGCTTCATATTCGTAATCACGAAACGCGGGTTATCCTTGGGCGCTTTCTCTTCGGCGCGCACCACCTCGGCTTTGATGATGATGCGGCGTTCTTGCTTCCAAGTGCCCGCCGCATAGTGGGCTTCGGCGTAGACGTGCTCGGTCCGATCGGTGAGTCCCGCAAGCACGCGAGCAACCTGCATGGCCTCTTCCGCTTTGCGATTCAACACCGCGTTGCTGGGCATCGCCACCATATATTCGATGCTGGCCTCAGTATCCAAGAACGCCAGCAGTTCGGGATTTGCAAAGCCCCCGTCGAGACGGACGCGGATGCGCGCCTTGGGAAATGAGCCGCGAATCAAGGCCATCAACCGGCGCAGAATCCCCACCGCTCCGGCCGCCGCCGTCACATTGCCGGGACGCAACACAGCGGCGCACAGATACTGTTCTGCCTCGTCGTTGAAGGTGACAAAGCCCATCATCGGCAGATAACACGCGTTGTCGTAATGGCTGTTGAAGAACGACAACTGCTGCGCCCCATGCGTGGGATCGTCGGTCGGATCGAGGTCGATGGTGACAAGACGGGCGCGATGGTGCAACCGCCTGGCATGGCGCTCGATCACGCTCTCGGCCAGCGCTGCGCCCATGTGATAAAGCTGGCGCGGGCCGGCGGCATTTTCAAAGCGCGACAGCGTCGGCTGTGAGGCCATATCCAGTCCCGTAACCGGATCGCGGTCCAGCAGCATCTTGTGCATCGGATCGGCAGCCAATCGCGCCGAGTCGTTGGCGTCCGCATAACCGCAGCCGATGGAGAAGACGCGCTGCGCGAAAAGATCCCGCAACGGATGGTCAACCTTGCCTGCCTGCCGAGGATCGCGAAAACAGCCTGCCATACTGGCGATCAATCCGTAACGCTGCTCGGCTGCCTTCAATAGCACGGCGCCACCATCGGAACTGCCTCGCCGCTGGTCAAACTCCAGCACCACCGGCTTGGCGAAAATCTCTGGAAACAACAAACGCTCTGTCGCGGTAGAATCAGTCAAGCGAAAGCCTCTCAATGTGCCTTAAACACTGTCTCATCAACATGTTTGTAGCACAAAAAGGCTTTCGCTACTTCAGACTTCACGAATAATGCAGGCTAGACCGTTGATTGTCTGCCCCGAAACGGAGTCGAGCCATAAAACTACTTCGAGAGCTGGAGTGAAATCATTCCAGCTCCCGAGGTAGGGTGTGCCTATTCGTCGGCGCCGTATCCGGCTCCATTTGTTCGCTCCAGCGGGTTGGAGCTGTCCTGACCGGCGTTTCCTTTGCCGCCCTGGATCAGCTTCGTGGCGTTGATTGCGTTGAGTACAGCTGGTGCAGTGTATTTCATGATTCACCTCTTTGTTGCTGAATTTCCGTGTTTCGGCCACTTTCTGTTGCGCCATGGCCGCCGCGCGGATCTTTATTGCTCCTTCTCTTGGGAGCAAAAGCGTGATAAGCCGCGATTGCTCGCTTGACGCCTTATCCAGAGCTCGAGCTGAATTGCGCGCATCATGTGACCGTGACTGTCCTTATCGGAGAGTGCATTAAAGCTGGCAAGTGCTGACTGAAGAGTGAGCTCATTAATGTGCTTATGCTCCTGTAGCTGGGAGTGGGTCATCAACGAAAGCAATTGTCGCTTGCTTTCTGCGAGCGCAATCGCGGGTCCTCGAGTCACGTACGCTTTCCTTTTTCGCTCGAGTACTTCGATTGGGACGATATGTCGGAGGGCTCTGCGCATTAACAGCCGCCTGCGTCCCGGGCGTTTCAACTGATTCATTGGAACGCGGAGGAGAAAGTCCACAAGATCTCGATCGAGAAATGGGTAACGATACTCCCTCCGTGCAAGTAGTCGTTTTACTGGGCGGTAGAGTGTCTCCATAATGGACCACCATGTCAGACCGCTGTCGATTGTGCTCGGAAGAAGGCCGATCCTCTGCCCAGAGAGCCTCTGAATCTCACGACGTGCTGCTATCCGGCGTGCCGAATCCGAGAGCCAGACCGGAAAAACCAGAGCAACTCGTGACCGCCATGTGTACATCTGGACAATAAAGGCGGTGGCATCGCGTACTAGATAAAGCAGGGGAACTCTCTTCGCAAGCCCCCAGCTGAAACTTTGCCTCAGCAAGGTTCGGAATTGTAGTGACACCAAATAATCAGCGAGCTCCGGCAAAGGATCGGGTGGACCTCCGAGAAGCTCATCGCCGCCTATGCCGGACAGAACCGCGCGATATCCTTTAGGGGATACTTGGTCCTCGAGCTGCTGTTCGGCAAGAAGTGTTCTGCCGTCAGGCCCCGGCCATAGATATTGGGCGGCGGGAGGCTCGAAAGTAGAGCTTTGGGACGACACGTCAATGTGTGTCCCGATCTTGCCTCGGGCCTCTTCGACCACGGTGAAATAGGGTTTCTCGTTCCAATTGGGTTCTGAATCGTCGTAATAGGAAATTGTGTCAATGAGATCAGCGGGTGTCGCGCCCTTGGCTTTGCGATCGTAATCCGACATGCAGACAATGGAGCTTGAATCGATCCCACCGCTTAGTTCGGCGAGGACGGGAGCACCCGGTCCTGTACGCCGTTCCACAGCATGCTGAAACAGGTGGAAGAACTGCTCGTCATATTCCGCATCCGAGTCGTAGCTGAATCTGTTTCGGACCATCCATTCCCAGTGGGGCTCTCGTATAACCTGGCCCTCTCGAATGACGAAGTAATGTGCTGGCGAGACAGCGTGGATGTTCTTATATGGGGTCAGATCACCAATGGCCTGGGACGAAAGAAAGGCTGCAGCAAAGGTCTCGTCAAGGTCGTGCTCACCGGCTACAGCAAAAAAAGGCTCCAGATGAGTGGCCCAAACTAAGACTTCTCTCCTCAGCTCGTAATAAAG
>NZ_DATKQC010000332.1:0-19436 GCF_035532915.1 Edaphobacter sp. | reverse complement strand
ACCCACGAGCGTCCTGACCTCTCATCTTTACTGCGGCGTGTCAAAAAGACAACCGGCGCGCTTTAAGTTAGCGGGAAAAAACCGTTTTTAAAGCTTGTTCAAACCCAAGATACGCTAGAAGAAACTGATGAAGCAAACATCTATCGAATATCGGTCGAATACGACTTCGAGAACGCCGAACCGTATTCAAAGCTACAAAGATAAGATCACCGAAGATGAATTTTTGACTTGACAAATTCTATTTCAACAACTGGACCTCTTCGTTGCCCCGAACTCCCTACACAGATACCTCACCCTTCCAATCGCTCTCCAGCACTCCGCTCCAGCGATCACAACAATTCCGTCTCGGACACGAAAACATAACCTTATCCGGAACATTATTTTCTAAAAAGACAGTTTCGGCTGTAAAAAGATACGTTAGTCTTGACTGCAAGAGGACGTATTGATGAAGATCTGTTCCTGGACAAAGTCTTTTCTGCCTGTCGCCGCCATTCTACTCACCTCTTCCATCTCGTTTAGCGAGACAGTGACCAGTGAGACCTTCGTCAATAATCTGATGCCGCAACCGGCCAGTCTGCAGACCCCTCCCGGCAATTTCGTGCTCAATGCACAGTTCCACGTCGTGACTACCCACTTCGACAATCCCCGACTCGACGGTGCCATTCACCGCGCCGTGCTTCAGATGCGGCAGACGACTGGCCTTTCATTGTCGGTTGAGCCGGTCACTCACGGAACCGATGCTCCCTTGACTGTCGATGTCCAAGGCGCAGGCGAAACCATTCAGTCCGTAGACGAGAACGAGGATTACACCCTCTCCGTTACTCCCAAGGGCGCGCACATCGAGGCGGCAACAGTAGTCGGCGCCATGCATGGCCTCGAAACCCTCGTCCAACTCGTACAGCCTTCAGGCAGCGACTATGTCCTTCCCGTCGTCTCCATCCACGACTCGCCCCGCTTCCCCTGGCGCGGCCTGATGATTGATTGCGGCCGCCATTTCGAGCCGATGGACGTCCTCAAGCGCACGATCGATGGAATGGCAGCCGTCAAGCTCAACGTCTTCCACTGGCACCTCACCGAAGACCAGGGATTCCGCATTGAGAGCAAGCTCTACCCTCGCCTCACCGGCGTCGGCTCCGACGGCCTCTTCTACACTCAGCAGGACGCACGCGACCTCGTCAGCTACGCTCGCGCCCGCGGCATCCGCGTCGTACCCGAGTTTGAGATGCCCGGCCACAGCGCCGCCTGGCAGTTCGCCTATCCCAAACTCGCCAGCGGCACCCCTCCTACCGGTATCCGCCGCGAATTCGGCGTCTCAGACTATGCTCTCGATCCCACCCGCGAGGAGACCTATCAGTTCATCGCGCGCTTTCTCGGCGAGATGGCCACCATCTTCCCCGATCCCTACATGCACATCGGCGGCGACGAGACACCTGCTCCCGACTGGAAGACGAATCCCCGCATCGTAGCCTTCATGCACGCGCACAACCTCCAGGACAACGGAGCGCTTCAGGCGTACTTCAATACACGCGTGCTGAAGATCCTCACCGGACTCCATAAACACATGGTCGGATGGGATGAGATCCTCAACCCCGCGCTTCCCAAAGATGTCGTAATCCAGTCATGGCGTGGCGAAGCCTCGCTGGCTCAGGGAGCGCAGCAGGGCTATCAGGGAATTCTCTCCGCACCCTACTATCTCGACGGAATGAAGTCCGCAGGCACGCACTACCTCGCCGACCCGCTGCCATCCAGCTCTCCGCTCACACCGCAGCAGCGCAAGCTCGTCCTCGGCGGAGAGATTTGCATGTGGGGTGAGCAGATCGACCCAGGCACCATCGACTCACGAGTCTGGCCCCGCACCGCGGTCATCGCCGAACGCTTCTGGTCTCCCGAAGATGTCACCAACGTGGACGATATGTACCGTCGCCTGAACGTTGTCTCCATCCAGCTCGAAGGCCTCGGTCTCCAGCACATCACTCAGGAAGACGCCAGCCTGCGCGATCTCGCCGGAACGCAGGATATCGATCAGCTTCGCATCTTCGCCTCCGCGTTTGAGCCCGTCAGCTTTGGCGAGCGCTATCACGAGCAGAAGACCTCGCAGCTGACCGTCCTCGACCGTTTCGTCGATGCAGTCCGTCCCGATCCGCCGTCGCGCTACGAGATCGCCCATCTTACCGAGAAATTCCTCAAGTCGCCGCAGTCCGATACCGCCGATGCGGCTGCTCTGAATCACTGGTTTGAGACCGTCGCGAACTCTGTCCCCACCGCAGAGAGACAGATGCAGCACTCACCACGGCTTACCGAGATTCAGGAGCGCGCACAGCAACTCCCCGAACTCGCAAAGGCTGCGACTGACGCGATCCACTTCCTCTCGTCCGGAACGAAAGCCCCAGCCGGCTGGAAGGCAAGCACACTGGCGCAGATCGAGGCAGCGAAAAAGCCATCGGCGGTGGTGCGCTTTATCTTCATCGATCCGCTCAGTTCGTTGGTCAACGCAGTACAGGAATAGAGGAATTGATGTCCGAAGTCTTTCAAGCAAGTGAAGTCCGTCTCTCTGAGCCGCGCAACGCTGCTCGCAGCAAATCGTCTCGGAAACTATCCCTCATCTGCCACGCGATAGCAGTCCTGGCTTGCCTCGCACCCCTTTCAGCCATCTCGCAGAACTTCGTCGATATCAAGCCCAGCCCGGCGCAAGTGCAATGGCAGGATCTCGAGATCGGCGTCATCTTTCACTTCGGCACCAACACCTTCCTCAACCGCGAATGGGGCGACGGCACCGCTTCGCCTTCGGTCTTCAACCCCACCCACGTCGATACCGACCAGTGGATGGAAGCCGCCAAAGCTGGCGGAGCCAAATACGCTGTCTTAGTGTCCAAGCATCACGACGGCTTCGCCCTCTGGCCCTCCGAGCAGACCGACTACAGCGTCAAAAACAGCCCCTGGCTCGACGGTAAGGGAGACCTCGTCCGCATGGCCTCCGACTCCGCGCACAAGGCAGGCCTCGGCTTCGGCGTCTATCTCTCTCCATGGGACCGCCACGACAAACGCTACCCAGACCCCAAGGCGTATGACAAGTATTACCTCGCGCAGCTCGATGAACTCGCCACGCACTATGGCCCGCTCACAGAGTTCTGGCTCGATGGCGCAGGCAGCACCGGACGCACCTACGACTTCGACAGCATCATCACCGAGCTACGTACTTATCAACCAAATACCATGGTCTTCGCCGACGTAGGCCTCTACAAGAACGCAGACCTGCGCTGGGTCGGCAACGAAGACGGCAAGGTCCTCTTCGAGAACTGGAATGTCATCGATCGCTCCGGCTATCTGCGCTGGCGCCCGGTCGAGTCGGACACGCCGCTACATCGTGGACACTGGTTCTGGCACCCCAACGACGAGGCCACCCTCCGCTCCGTGGATGACCTGCTCGATATCTACACCAACACCGTAGGCCGCGGCGCTCAGCTCATGCTCGGCCTCGCACCCGACAACACCGGCCAGCTTCCCGCCGCCGACGTCAAACGCCTGCACGAGTTCGGCGAGGCTGTCCATCGCATCTATGGCCACAACCTCGTCGCTGAGCAGGGCCACGCCGTCGGTGCCGAAACCGCTGAAGCACTCGACAACAATCCCGACACCTTCTGGGTTGCCTCCCCGCTGCACGGCACCCTCGAAGTCCGCTTCGACAAGCCGGTCACCTTCGACCGCGCCGTCACTATGGAAAGGCTCAACGACGGCCAGCACGTTGAGGAATACTCCATCGAAGCCTGGCAGAACGGCGCATGGAAACCGTTGGCGCGCGCACATGCCATCGGACACAAAAAGATTGACATCTTTCCCGCCTGCACCACGCAGCGGGTGCGTCTCCACCTCATCTCGACCTCTGGAACCGCCGCCATTCGCGAGTTTCAACTCTATGACGGCAGAGCAACTTCCGGGCAATAACACGATAAAAGCCCCGACACCGTATTCACAAGAGGGCTGACAGGGGTAGGTGCCTCCGGGTAGACTCGTAACCGATAACGTACGAGTCTGCCAGAGGTATCGGAAATCGGTTCAATCGAGAGTGTTTCCCATACCTATTTCTCGGCGATTCGTCCTATCTACGGCTTCGTAATTCGTAAAGTGTTAAATCTCAATTGATGGAGTTCGCGTGATATCAAGAAGATCTTTTCTAGGCGGGGTCTCTGCCGCCTGTACTGTTAGCGCTATCAGAACCACTGCCTTCGCCCGTGTGATCCCACACCCCAAATCATCCCACGGCGCAAACGATCCCGCTTCCCTCGTCGACATCACTATCGGAACCGGCGGCCACGGCCACTGCTTCCCCGGCGCAGTCGTTCCCTTCGGCGCCGTCCAGCTCAGCCCCGACACCTTCACCGACGGTTGGGACTGGTGCTCCGGCTACCACATCTCCGACACCTCCATCATGGGCTTCAGCCACACCCATCTCAGCGGAACCGGATGCGGCGACCTACTCGACTTTCTGGTCATGCCCGGCACCGGTGAGTCGAAGATTGTCCCCGGCTCACGCGAAAACCCCGACGAGGGTTATCGTTCGCGCTTCGACCACAAGGACGAGCACGCCGAGCCCGGTTACTACTCGGTCCTACTCAAGGACTACGGCATCCACGCCGAGCTGACCGCCACCGAGCGCACCGGCCTGCACCGCTACACCTTTCCTCGCGACGCCAAGGCAGCCAAGAGCGCACACATCATCGTCGATCTCCAGCACAGTTATGGCCCGTCGAACGTCATCTCAGCATCGCTGGACAGCCCTGCGCCCGACACGCTTGCCGGAGGCCGGGTCACCAAGTCCTGGGGCGACGGCCGCGAAGCCTACTTCACCATGCAGTTCTCGCAGAAGCCCACGCGCATCATCTTCTACAGTGATGACGCAGAGGTTCCAGCTGGCACCGAACCTTTGACGGGAAAGAACCTCAAGTGTGTCGCCTTCTTCGACCTGACCCATAATCCCGTCATCTTCGTAAAGACCGGCATCTCCGGCGTCAGCGCAGAGTCCGCCGCCAACAACCTGAAGGCTGAGCTGCCCGGATGGGACTTCGAGCGCGTTCGCCGCAGCGCTCGCGAGAAGTGGAACAATCAACTCTCGCGCATCAACATCACCACCAAAAACGAAACCCACCGCCGCATCTTCTACGCCGCGCTCTACCACGCCTCCATCGGCCCTTCGCTCTTCGACGATGCCGACGGCAGCTATCGCGGTATGGATAAGCAGAACCACAAGCTCAACCCCGGACAGCGCAACTACACGACGTTCTCTCTGTGGGACACCTACCGCGCCACCCATCCGCTCTACACGCTGATCAACGCGGACCATGTGCCCGACTTCGTCAACGCCCTCATCTTGATGGCCGAACAGAGCCCCGCCGGTATGCCCGTCTGGCCGCTTCAAGGTACAGAAACCGGCACCATGACCGGCTATCACTCCGCCGCCGTCATGGCAGAAGCCTGCAACAAGGGCTTTACCGGCATCGACTACGAGCGCGCCTACAAGTGCATGATGCAGCGCGCCATGGTGGACGACTACCGTGGTCTTGGCTATTACCGCTCGAAGCATTACATTCCCTGCGACCTCGAGGAAGAGTCCGTCAGCAAGGGCTTTGAATACTGCTACGACGACTGGTCCATCGCGCACGTCGCCAAGAAGCTCGGCCACGAGGACGACGCAAAGATGCTCGCCGACCGCTCGCTGAACTATCGCAACTACTACGACCGCACAATTAACTTTGCGCGACCAAAGCTTGCAAACGGCGAATGGGCTCCGGGCTTCGATCCGCTCGCCATGGGAACGTCCAAGAAGTGGCGTGACTTCACCGAGTCCAACTCCTGGCAGACCACCTTCGGCATTCAGCACGATGCAGCAGGCCTCATCGAGACCCTCGGCGGCCAGAGAGCTTTTCTCGCCAAGCTCGATGAACTGTTCGACCAGCCCTCCACGCTGCCGCCCGATGCTCCACCCGACATCGCCGGCCTCGTCGGTCAATACGCTCAGGGCAACGAGCCGTCGCACCACATCGCCTATCTCTACGTCTACGCTGGTCAGCCGCACAAGACCCAGCAGCGTATCCGCATGTTGATGGAGACGATGTACGCCGCGCTTCCCGACGGTCTGCAGGGCAATGAAGACGTGGGCCAGATGTCCTCCTGGTACATCATGAGCTCCATGGGCTTCTACCCCGTCGATCCCGTCAGCGGAAACTACATCTTCGGCACGCCGCTGTTCGATCAGGTCACTCTGCAGCTCGGCAAGGGCAAGCAGCTTGAAATTGTAGCTCATCGCAGCGCACCCTCGGACCAGTACATCCAGTCCGTCACCTTCAACGGCAAGCCTCACACTCGCTCATGGTTCAACCATCGCGAGATCGTCGACGGAGCCAAGATCGAGTTCATGCTGGGCAGCCAGCCCAACCTCGAATTCGGCACCAAGGCCGAGGACATTCCACCGTCCTTCAAGCTCGAAACCGCATAATGCAAGAAAGGATAGGCTCCATGAAGTTCGTGATCTTCTGTCTCCTGTTTGCAGCAAGCACAGTCTTTGCCCAGACCAAGACTCTCTTCTACATGACAGACCAGCCGCAGTCGGTCCGCGACTTCATGGAGCATCAATCCAAGATCGACATCATCGTCCCCACCTGGTACAGCGTAGATGAGACCGGCCTCGTCTACGGCGAGCCCGACCCCTCCGTCCTGCGCGTCGCCAAACAACGCCACATCGCCCTCTTCCCCATCGTCGCACTCTTCGACAAGGTCAAGATCCACACCTTGATGACCGATGACAAAGCACAAACAGCGATGATCGACTCTCTCATCGCCGCCTGCAAGAAGAATGGCTACGACGGCTTTCAACTCGACTTCGAGAACATCAGCTGGAATGATCGCGACGCGCTCTCCGCCACCATCAAGCGAATCGCCGACGCATTCCACCAGCAGCACCTTCAGCTTCAGATCGCAGTCGTCCCCAATGCTCCCGGCTATCCCGGCCACACCCCCTTCAGCAAGTGGATCTTCTCCGACTGGCGCGGAGCCTTCGACCTCAAAGCCATCGGCCAATCCGTCGACCTGCTCTGCCTCATGACCTACGACCAGCACACCCGCTGGACCACGCCCGGTCCCGTCGGTGGCTGGATATGGACCAATGAAAATCTAGACTATGCGTTGAAATCCGTACCGAAGGACAAGCTCTCCCTCGGCATCGCGCTGTACGGATACCACTGGTTCACAGGCGATCCCGGCATCAACGAAAAAGTTCAGAAACCCAATATCACCGCCGAATATATCAGCGCCATCAACGCACAGTTTCTTCGCGACACCTACAACGGGCAGGAGCAGTGGGACCCCGTGGACCACACCGCCTGGTTCTACTTCTATCGCGATCAGATGCGCGAGTGGGTCTTCTACACCGAGAAGCGCGGCTTCGCCGACCGCTACAACCTCGCCAAAGAGCAGCACCTTCAGGGAATCTGCGCCTGGGTCCTCGGCGAAGAAGATCCTGCGATCTGGAGCGTCCTTCCAGACCGCGCATCAAACTAACCAGTCTTAAGGTCCACTCTCTCGCGAGCAGAGAAACCTAAGCGTTGGTCAGGTTCTCGATCATCGCGCGCACATCATCGCTCTCGACAACAAACCGCGACTGAGCAGAAGAGCCGGTCTCATCATGCACATCGCGCCCCCCATAGCGGCGCGGCCCGGCAACGATCTTGCGTATAGAACCATGAAAGTGTTGCGCCCCCGTCGCCCGCGCCACCGCAGCGGCATTCTTCAGTCGTAGGCCACCGCCCACTGCGATATCGATTCTCCCCGCGGCCTGTTCCAGCAGCCGCGCCAGCGACTTGCCTCCGCTCACAACATCGCGCTCGCCGCCCGACGTCAGCACCCTCCGGCAGCCAATCGCGATGACATCCTCCAACGCGTCTTCCAGAGAAACAGTGTGATCGAAGGCGCGACTGAAGGTCACTTCGAGCGTTCCTGCCATCTCCACCAACTCGCGATTGCGTTCAACATCGACCGTGCCATCCTCACGCAACACCCCCAGCACCACCCCACTCACGTCCAGCAGGCGAAGATGCTTCAGATCTTCCCGCATAACATCGAACTCAGCATCCGTATAAACGAAGTCACCGCCGCGAGGCCGCAGCAGCACATGCACAGGCAGCCCGCTGCGCGTCACTGCTTCGTGGATGAGGCCATGACTCGGCGTCAGCCCACCTTCGCTGAGCGCGGAGCAAAGCTCAATTCGGTTTGCACCTGCCTCGTATGCAACGAGACAAGCATCGATACTCTCGGCACAGAGTTCAAAGACGATCTTACGCATCAGGGCTCACTAACTCAGGAGTAACCATACCAACACTTTCTAAACGATTGGATTAAATAAGCTATACGCTAAGCGTCGGCTCAGAGTTCCGAGCCGACGCTGCCTTGATTCCTTCAAATTACACATTCCCTGCTATGCGCAAAAAACTAGAATCGGTAGTGCGCGGAGAACTGCAGTTGACGCTCGGTAGAACGAATCGAGTTCTGCTGTGCAATGTAGCCAAAGGTGGCATTGTTGATCCCGGTATCCGGGTTGCCATAGCTTACGATATTGAACGCATTGAACGCATCGAACTGGAAGCCGAGCGTCTGCTCTCGGAAGGTATGGAAGTCCTTCATCGCCGACATGTTCACGTTGAGAAATCCAGGGCCGCGAACCGCGCCGTTCCGCGAACTGCCAAAGGTGTTGGTTGCAGGTGCGCCAAAGGCGCACACACCATTGTCCACGCCAGGCGTTGTGCAAGGCTGGGCAGATGGATCTGTTCCAAACCAGTGGTGGATCGAGCGATTGACGATCTTCAGCTTCCGATATTGATTTGCCCGGTCATTGCCAAAGAAGCTATTGGAATTGCTGCTGACGCTTGAAGTAAGCGTCTCCGGAAAGCCTGAGTACGCCACACCGTTAGCAGCAAGTCTCCAACCGCCGATGACTTCATCGACCAGGTGATTGACGCCGTTCAGGTATTCCTGGCCTCGGCCGACAGGCAGCGCATAGGTGAGAGTCCCGGACACGTTGTGAGTCACGTCGTAGCCGGCAGGGCCGTAGTCCGCTCCGCTGTCATAGTAGTTCTGGAACGCACCGCTATAGCCGTTAACATTTAACGCATAGTTTCCCAGACTGTTAGTCATTGCCTTGCTATAGGTATAGTTCAACATGTACTCAAGCCCGTGGCTGAACCGTTGCCGCAATACAGCCTGAAGCGCGTTGTAGTTCATCATCGCCCGCGACTCGGTAACAAGCAGAGAATTTGAACCTATGCCCAGGGCCGAATTCACACCGATGTACTGGTTGTTGTAATACGGTGCTGAGGTCGGATCGCCATTAACCCGGTACTGGTTCAGGTTGCCGTAATCTTCGATATGCTGTCCCTGCTCCCCAAGATATCCAACCGCTAGTGACAATGTGCTGCTCAGCGCATACTCGGTCGTCAGGTTCCACTGCTGCACATAGGCTGGCTGCATGTTCTTCGGATAGACATTGAAGGTGCCCCCATTGCTGCTTGGGGAATCAAAGGCCGTCTCTGCGGTAAGCGGAGTCGGAACATCGGTGAGTGTAGGTTGCGTCAGGTTAACATTGATTGCCTGGATGAAGGGCGTAATCGAAGTCAAACGCTGGTTCGAAGAGTTGCCTTCGAAAAAGCTGGTCGCACCGTAGCCACCACGAATCACCAGCCGGGGCTTTGCCTGAAACGAAAATCCGAAGCGCGGCATGATCTGGCGATAGTTGTTGTCGTAGCAGGCTCGGTTGCTGCAAACTCCCGATCCAGCAGGCGCTCCAGCGGGAACACTGTGCGCATACAACACCTGGCCTGTGGCCTCGTCGATGTTTCCGGTTTTATTGTTGGACTCCACCCACGGCTGATCGAACTCGTAGCGCACTCCGAAGTTCAAGGTAAGGTTGGAAAGCAGTTTGAAGTCATCGTTGATGAAGCCGGCAACGCGCCATTGGCGCTGGCCGACATTCACGCTGGCCAGAGTCGCGGCGACCTGACTCACGCGATCCAACAGGAAGTCAGCACCGCCATAACCGGAATTGGCATCGTTAGGACTTGAGGTGTAATTCCCGTTGTAGGTGAGCGAACCCAGATAGCCATTATTGTTGGCGGTCGGATAGTTATTTTGATAGCGCAGCGCTTGGGCGCCGATGCTCAATAAGTGACGGCCGCGTTGCCATGTCAGGTTATCGATGTAGCTGTAGGTGTTGTCAATCAGGCCGCCGCCAAACACCGGGTTGCCGCCCGCGGTAATGCCTCCGCTAATGGTCTGGCCAGAGTAGCCCGCAAAAGCTTGATTCGGGAACGTGATTCCGACCTTGGCGTTGCCCGAATCTCCAAATTCGCCAGTCCTGTCGATCGGGAAGTTCTGGGCCCAGACCGTGCGAGTGAATCCGATACGTGCGGAGTTAATCAACGCTGGCGAAAAGGTATGCACCCAGTTCACACCAGAGAGCTTCGTGGGATACAAATTCACTCCATTAAAGCCGATGTCTAGCACTGGAGTGTTGCCATCATAGGCCGTGGACATAGAGTAGAAACCCGTAAACTTATCGCTCATCCGTGGGTCGAACTCAATCTTGACATCTCCCTGGTTGTTGGCCTTGAAAGTGCGCGACGGGGCCTGGTAGTTGCTGTTCGCGATTCCGTCGGTCGGTGTTGCGTTTGGCAGTGGGTACAATTTGGGATTTGCAAACAGGAACTTGGCAACCGGATTGTTGACCGGTATTCCCTTGTTATCTGCGTAGGGAGCAAAGTTGTTGAGTGGATCGTACAGCTGCTTCGGAGAGTTTCCATTCAATAGAACAGAGAAATCGCCACTGCGCATGGCCTGCGTAAATACGCTTGCCGAGCTGATGCCGCCCTTGTGATTCCGAGACCCCAGGTAGTCGACGAAGAAGAACAGTTTGTTGTGCAGGATTGGACCGCCGAAGGTTCCACCAAACTGGTCCTGGGAGTACGGATTGATTCGAATGTCCTGGTTGTTATTGCTCCACGAGTTGGCGTTCAGCCTGTAATCCTGAAGGTAGCCGTAAGCGGAGCCATGGAAACTATTGGTGCCGCTCTTGAGAACGTTCACGACTCCCGCGCCATTCACATTGCCGTAGTCGGCCGGTGAGTTCGCAGTAATGACATGTATCTCTTGTAGGGATTCGGGAGCGGGACTATAAGAGATCAGGTTATTAAACGTCTCGTTCATGTCAATGCCGTCCAGTGTGTAATTGTTGGCCTGGGCGCGATTTCCATTGAGGTTGACCGAATCGGTGTAGTAGGTGCTGCGCTCGATGCTGGTCGTTCCCCCCGTGCCGGCCGTGCTGACAGCGCCGGGAACATAAAGCGTAATTGCAGAAAAGTCGAGGCCATTCAGAGGGAAGTTCCGGATCGTATTGGCGGTGAACGTGCTGCTCAGGGTGTCGTCGTTTGTATTGAGGATAGGCGCTGTCTCCGCCGATACCTGCACCGTCTCCGCTACATTGCCGGCATTCAATTGCACGTTGAACCTCGCCGACTGAGCGACTTCCAGCGAGAACGCAGGCAGCGTCTGCGAAGCAAATCCATTCGCCTGCACCATCACCTGATATTGCCCGATCGGCAGGAAGCGGATCGTGTAAACACCGGCGTTGTTGGTTACCGTTTCGGTCTTCACACTCGTCCCTGTGTTGGTAGCAGTCACATGCGCGTTGGGAATAACCGCGCCGCTAGAATCCGTCACTGCTCCGGTAATCGAGCCCGTCACCGTCTGCGCAAGCGAAGGAGACATACACAACAGGACGGTCAACGCACATCCTGCAAGGTATTGAAAAAGCTTGGTTCTCATAAGGTTCCTCACTCTGTGGTACTGGCTAAATTGGCTGCTTCATCCAAAAAGAAGAAAACAAAGGCGGTCGCATCCATTTCAAATCCCGTGCTCGCCTCTTTGAAACTCTCTGCCGACTAATACCGATGGCCCTAGCATAGAAAGCCAAATAGATAAATGTCAATGAATATTTTCATTATCATGCAAATAACTTATGCAAATGATCATTTAAATGCTTAATAGTTTAATATTCGTCAAGGTAAGAATTCCATTACCCTCAAGAGGGGTTGGCTTCACATTGAAAGGATGTATTCAAGTGGCTGCAAAGAAACACGATCGTGCAAATCAGATTCTTCATCTGCTTCTGCAGAAGGGCACGAGCAGCGTAGAAGATCTCGCTGCCGCAGTTGACGCCTCTTCGGCCAGCGTCCGCCGCGATCTCATCAAGCTCGAGCAGCGCGGCCTCGTCCATCGCACACACGGCGGCGTGGAGCTCGCCGGCAAGCTCACTTACGAACCCTTCCGCTTCGATGCCGCCTTTCCTCTCCGCGAAGAGCGCTTCGCTGACGAGAAGCGCCGTATCGCCATCGCCGCCGCCGATATGGTCGCCGAAGGCGACACCATCGCGCTCTCACCCGGCACTACCACCACCCAGGTCGCTCGCAGCCTGCGCCATCGCGAAGGCATCCATCTCGTCACCAGCGCGGTCAACATCGGCATGGAACTCTCCAGCCAGCCCAATGCCAGGGTCACCCTTACCGGCGGCTCCATCCGCTGGCCCGGCTCCTTCTCCATGGTCGGAGCCACCGCCTTCCACTCCATCGAGCAGCTCTACTTCGATAAGGTCTTCATGGGCGCCACCGGAATCCACCCCAAATACGGCCTGACCGTTATCGAGTCGGACGAAGCGCTCATTCTCGGAGAGATGGCTAAACATTCACGCCAGGTCGTCGCCGTAGCCGATGCCAGCAAACTCGGAATGATCAGCACCAACAAGGTCTGCGAGCCGTCTCAGATCCACACCATCATCACCGACGACAGCATCGACCCCGAAATAGCGGAACAATTTCGCAGCCAGAACATTCACGTGCTCATCGTCTAAGTCTTCGCCCAAACGATAAAGCACGTCATCTCGACCGGAGCCGCGCAGCTTTATGGCGTGGCGCAATGGAAAGTCCCCTATATTCGCCTTCGCCTTGTCTCACTTGCGCTTCAGACAAGCTTAAGCACGAGCCCCGTCAGCAGCCTGCGCTTTCTTCAGATCATCGCCCAGCACGATGGCATCGGCGATCTCCCGCATCGAAATCCTCCGCTGGCGGCTCTCCCGCTGCATCGTCCGGTAAGCCTCGTCCTCGCTCATCCCCAGATCGCGCTGCAGAATTCCCTTCGCACGGTCCACCGCCTTCCGCGTCTCCAGCCGCCCGGCCAGTTGCAGGTTCTCCGTCTCCAGCCGTGTGCGTTCAATCTCTGCGCCCACCAGAAAGCCAAGCATCGAGAGCAGCCGAATCTCATTCGCCGTATGTTGGTAGCTCATCTGGTGCTGCAGATTAATGACGCCGACAACTTTGCTAGCACAGAGAATCGGGGTGCACAGAATCGCCTCGAAGTGATCTTCCGGCAGATTGCGAAACATCACGAACCTCGGATCATTCGACGCTCCCGAAGCAATCGCCACCGGCTCGCGATGCTCGGCTACCCAGCCTGTGATTCCCTGCCCCAGCGACATGCCCAAATGGTCGACAAGATCGGCATGAGGATTCTTCGATGCACGCAGCACCAGCTTCTCGTGCTCCATCACATAGATGAAGCATGAGTCGCACGGAATCACCGTCGTCACAAAGTCAACGATGCTTCCCAGCACCACATGAAACGAGTCCGCCGATGCAAGTCTGCTGCTGATCTCATGCAAAAAATCAATGGAGGTAAGCCCATCGCGAAACCCCGCCATGGTCGGCGTAGAAACAGCAACGCGGCGCACGCCTGACTTCGACTTCTCCACCGGCATATCGATACTTTTATCGGATGGCACGACCGCTCCGGCATCAGCGCTGCGCTTCCGCTGGAGAATCTTGCCCGAGTACTGCGCCGCCTCATTCACCAGGAAGCCCATCTTCGGATGCGAAGGTTCAAAGTCGGGAGTAATACCGTAATGGGTCAGCTCTTCCGACGTCGTCGGCCCAATCGAAACCACTACCATCGATATCAGTCCGGCGCGCAGCTCCTCACGCATGACCATCTCCTCGGCTACCTGAAAGAGATGAATCACTTGCACCGCTGTCATAAACAACACGACATCCACGCTGCCGTTCGCAACGCCCAGCACGCACTCCCGCAGCGGCCCCACATCTTCAGGCAGCGTCCACTGATATACGGGGACCTTCGTCACCTCACCACATTTCACCGTCAGCTCGGAGAGAAACTCAGGATTCGAAGCACCATACTCCTGCACCGCGACCCGCATTGCGCCCAGCTTGTCGCCGAACTCCGCCTCCATCGCGTGCATCATCTCGCGCCATGTATTCGGTTCAGGCGCCGTCACTGTCACTGGAATCCTCAGCTCTTTCAACGCCGCTGCAGGCTTCGGTCCACGCGCGCCGATCTTTACCGAGCGCAGCGCTTCAATCAACTCTTCGCGGTTGTACTTCGTCTGCGCAATATCGAGCAAAGCGCGCAGCCCCAGGCCCGTCAGAAAGATGACAAGATCGAACTTCTCGTGCAGCAGATCATCCGCAAATTCAAGCGCCTGCTTGTTCGACTCCAGCGGCGCTTCGCGCATGGCAGGCACAACAAAGGGTTCGCCACCATAGGTGCGTATCAGTTTCGCGACCTCTTTTGCGCGTCGCGATTCAAGCGACAAAACTCGCAATCCATCAAAGCTCGCGTGCGTCATCCATCTCCCCCAGCCAGTCTGCAATGACAAATTACTTTGAGCCGGCCACCTGTTACTCACAATTCTAGCGGCTCTGCATCCACAATCACAGAGCCGCCGACAAAATCGCGATTGAACCGCTCTAGAAGGTCAAGCGTCCCGTCAGCACGAGGCCGTGGTCATAGGCATGATAGGTAGAAGTCGCAATCTGCATGCCCCCTCCAAACACCAATCCCAGCCTGTCCCTCGGGTCCTTGCGCAATTTGATCCTGCTCACCATCAATCCCGGAGTAACAAACGTCTGGCTCTTCCCATTGTTTGGCCCAAGATGGAAATAGCTCGCATTTACCTCGACCTCAGGCCAGAAGATCCTTGCCACCTGATATTGCGCGACAGTATTCCACACAATCGTCCTTCCAATCGTGTGGACCGAGCCTACAGGCAAAGTCCCACCCAGGCTCGATTGAACATCGAAACGCCCAAACCCTTTGCCTAGAATCAACGTCGGATTGATCGTAGTTCTCGCAGTTCCGTTCTTATAGCTTCCAGTCGCGCCAGTAGCTGCCACTTGAAATGAGGTCGAGTAGTTTCCCTGCTCCGCGCCCCCCGCAAACGGACGATACTTCACTACCATCGAGAAATCCCCGGCTCCATCCACCGCCTTCGGGGTATTGTGCTCGACATACGGCGGCAGGTTCACATCCACCTCCGTCTTGTAATAAGGAATAAAGTTGAAACCCTTGCTATTGCCATAGTTCCACGTCGAAGTATGGGTCGAAGTCCATTGGTGCAACACATCGATACGCGCCAGTTGCACAAGACCCGAGCTCGGGGCCACTACAGGCACAGCCCATCCCGGCTGTTGCGATGACGTCTTCCTTACTCGGTCCTGCCACCTGGTAAAAAAGCTATCCTGCGCAACAACCAGTACTCCGGACAACGCCTGCACGGAAAAAAGAACGGCTAAAATAACACGTTTCATGGGCTCTCCTTGTAAGTGCCACAGTTACGTACTTCGAATGAAGAGTGATCCTCGCCCAGTTCGCAGCCACAGAGACAGAAATGCGTCCGGCTCGATAGTCGTAACTTGACGCGAGGATTTGGGTTTGGTTGCTCAGGCGTAGAGCAGAAGAGTCCCACCCGGTCGGGATAGGTCGACACATCAAGGTGTCATTGAACTGTGGGAGCTGTTACCAGTTTTGTAACATTGCAGCTCGCATGGAACAACCAACGAGCGCCCGTATAACAAAAACTTCTACTCCTCATCAAACTTTGTTTGCCTCTCCCAATTCATCGCTTCCTCACTTGCACTCACGCAAAGCCCGCAGTAGTATCAAGTTCACCGAATGCTATTCAGTCCGATCTGGATAGTCGAAGAAGTTCAGCCCGGCACCATGCTGTGTCCCGGCTCCCACTCTCATACTTAGTTTCATGCTCCCTGACGAGCCTTGAATCCATCGCACCTGGGTTATCTCAGCGCGATGTTTATCTGGCCCGCATCTGGCTGCACCAATCCCAGATTGCGTTTCAGGATCTTCCGGCATTTATCCGCCGGAGACCGTAAAGGAGATTCAGCATGGAATCGCAGACCACCACCACCCTGATCGACACGCCGGGCTTCTCCCTTGCGCAGCAGCAGTACCTCCAGGGCTTCTTCGCCGGAGTAGCGCAGCGCGGAGTCATACACTTCGTCGGTCAAACCCTCAGCGGACAGATCACCAACGATCCCGACTCCGGCCTCGTCAATCAAGCTGCCGAAGAGGCCGAGCCCACCTGGTTCGGCACGCCGCTCTCTGATCTGTGCAAAGAAGAGCGATGGAAGCAGGAAGAAAACTCGCTCGACATCTGGGACAAGCTCGTCGTGCACGCCAACGAAGACAAAGTTCCCGCGCCCGATGATCTCTTCCGCTTCAAATTCCACGGCCTCTTCTACGTCGCTCCCGCGCAGGACTCCTTCATGCTGCGCATGCGTGTTCCCGGCGGCATTCTAAGCTCACACCAGCTTCGCGGCCTCGCGCAGATGGCCGCTGACTGGGGCTCCGGCCGCGCCGATCTCACCACGCGCAGTAACCTCCAGGTCCGCGAGTTCCAGCCAAAAAATATCGTCAACGTCCTCTCCAAAATTCAGGACCTCGGCATGACCTCGCGCGGATCGGGTGCGGACAACATCCGCAACATCACCGCATCTCCCATCACCGGCATCGACCCCCACGAGCTCTACGACGTAGCTCCACTCGCCGACGCACTCAACCGCTACATCCTCAACTCGCGCGATATGTACGGCCTGCCACGCAAGTTCAACGTAGCCTTCGACAACGGCGGCTCCATCAGCGTCGTCGCCGACACCAACGACATCGGCTTCATCGCCGTCGAAGTCAAGGAGGGCCACGGCATCCCTGCTGGCATCTACTTCCGCGTGCTGCTCTCGGGCATCACCGGCCACAAACAGTTCGCAACCGATTGCGGCCTGCTCCTCCGCCCCGACCAGACTGTCGCGGTGGCCGCCGCAATGATTCGCGTCTTCGCCGAGCGCGGCGACCGCACCGATCGCAAGAAGGCACGCCTCAAATACCTCATCGACAAATGGGGCGTCGAGAAATTCATCGCCAAAACCGAAAAGCTTCTCGCCTTCCCTCTCATCCGCGTTCCCGCATCGGCATGCGAGCCGCGCAAGCCCATCGACCGCGCCGGACACATCGGCGTGCACGCACAGTCGCAGCCCGGCCTGCACTACATCGGTATCTCCATTCCTGTCGGTCGCCTGCCCGTCGATCAGATGCTCGCACTCGCCAGCATCGCAGAGACATGCGGCACCGGCGAACTGCGTCTCACCGTCTGGCAGAACCTCATCATTCCCAACATTTCCGCAGCAAAACTCGAAGCCGCAAAGGCAGCAATCCTCGCTGCCGGTCTCGCCTTCGAAGCAGGCACAGTCCTCAGCGGCACCGTCGCATGCACCGGCAACAAGGGATGCCGCTTCGCCGCCACCGACACCAAGACCCACGCCGTCGCGCTCGCCAACCTGCTCGATAGCCGCTTCAACATCGTGCAGCCCGTCAATCTGCACGTCACCGGCTGCCCCCACTCCTGCGCGCAGCACTACATCGGCGACATCGGTCTCATGGGCGTCAAAGTCAGTGGCGAAGAAGGCTACCAGGTCGTCATCGGCGGCGGCTCCGACCGCGATCAGGCCATCGGCAGAGAGCTCATTCCGGCGATCAAGTTCAGCGATCTGCCACCAGTTATGGAGCAACTCTTCCACTCATACACCACGCAACGCAACCCGGAAGAATCCTTCCTCGAATTCACGCGGCGGCACTCCATCACAGAACTACAGTCCTTCTGCGCAACCCAGGAGCTCGTATGACGATGCAAACCACCAGTCCGACGCTCGTCCCCTACATTCCCGACAACGCGCCATTCGACAACGATCAGCGCGCATGGCTCAACGGCTTTCTCGCCGGAATCTTTTCTTCCGCGCAGCCCGCCATCGTCAACGAGGCCCCTCTGTCGCTGAAGATCGCGGTGCTCTATGCCTCGCAGTCCGGTACCTCCGAAGGCCTCGCGCGCAAAGTCGCGAAGGATCTCAAATCCAAAGGTCACATCGCCTCGCTCATCTCACTCGAGGGCTACACGCCCGCCGCGCTCGCCGAAGAGCGCTACGCCATCCTCATCGCCAGTACCTACGGCGACGGCGACGCCCCCGATGCGGTTAAGCCCTTCTACGAGAAGCTCTGCATCGAACACTTCCCCCGCTACCAGGACCTCTCCTACGCTGTGCTCGCCCTCGGCGATTCGCACTACGAGCACTTCTGCAAATTCGGCATCGACCTCGACAACAAACTCGACTCGCTCGGCGCCGTCCGCCTGCACGATCGCATCGACTGCGATGTCGATCTCGACGATGCCTTCACCAACTGGAAGCAGGAACTCTACTCTCGCCTCGAATCCATCATCTCCACGCGCCCGGCAAAGAACACGCCAACGCCGTCGACAAAGATCGCTGCCCCGGCGGCGAAGCCTCTCTCAAGCGAGACCAGCACCTCCGCGTACACTCGCGAGAATCCTTTCCTCGCGCCTCTCGTAGACAAGCATCCGCTCACCCGCGAGGTCTCGAGCAAACTCACCATGCACATGGCCTTCTCCATCGCCGACTCGAATCTCAAGTACGAAGCCGGAGACGCCTGTGGTGTCGTCCCGCAGAACGACCACCAACTTGTCGAAGACATCATCACCATGCTGAACTTCAGCCCTCAGGCCCCGGTACAGCTCCCCAAATCCGGCACAACAACACTCGTCGACGCCCTTACCAATCACCTGCAGATCACTCGCCTCACCCGCAAGATGATCGAAGCCTACGCCACCATCGGCAACTGCAAGCCGCTCTTCGGCCTCCTCATTCCCGAGCAGCAGACGCATCTCGAAAACTACACCTACGACCGTGGCCTCATCGATCTCCTTCACGACTATCCGGGCGTCCTGCACGATCCCGCTGATCTCGTCGCCATGCTGCCCAAGCTTGCGCCGCGGCTCTACTCCATCTCGTCCAGCCCCTATGCGCACGCCGGCGAAATCCACACTACCATAGCTGTCGTTCGCTATCGCTCTCACAACCGCGAGCGTGGTGGCGTCTGCTCCACCCTGCTCGCCGACCGCACCAACACAGGCGAGCGACGTGCCATCTACATTCAGCCGAACAGAAAATTTCGCCTGCCCCAGCAGTCCG
>NZ_DATKQC010000331.1:0-9844 GCF_035532915.1 Edaphobacter sp. | reverse complement strand
GTCCGCCTGGATGCACCAGATCTTCATCCCGAGACCATCGAATTCAGCGTTCCCGATGTTTTGATCGGCAACATGAATATCGTCCTGCAGCCATTCGATACCATCCGCATCTTCGGCCGATATGAACTCGACGCTCCCATGGTTTCCGTGCGTGGTGAAGTGGAGCGGCCCGGCAATTATCCCATGTTTAAGGGCATGACCGTTGCCGAGCTGGTGCGCACGGCGGGCGGATTCAAGCGCGATGCACTTCTGAACCAGGCCGACCTGGCCAGCTATCGGGTCCGGAACGGCACGCGCGTTGTTGTTCAACGGCAGGATGTCGACATTGGCGATGCAGTGATCAGAAACGACCATGCAGCGGATGTCGCACTCCGGCCCGGCGATGTGCTCACTATCCACCAACTCACAGGCTGGGAAGACATCGGAGCCTCCATCGTCGTAGAAGGCGAAGTGGCCCACCCGGGCAGCTATAGCTTGCAGGCAGGCGAACATCTGAGCGATGTCCTCCGGCGCGCCGGCGGTCTTCGGCCGGATGCATACCCGGAAGGCGCGGTACTCACGCGACCTGAGGTGGCATCTCTTGAAAAGAAGAGCCGTCAGGAACTGATTGCGCAGATTGAAGCCAGTGCTGCTTCTGCCCGCATCTCGCCCGGCGCCGGCGCCCAGAAGTCCGCGGCATTGCAGCTCATCCAGGAGCAGCAGGACCAGATTCTTTCCCAGTTGCGCAGTCAGCCTGTGACTGGGCGGCTCGTCGTCCATATCAATTCTGATATTGATCGCTGGGCCGGTACGCCTGCTGACATCGAGGTGCGCAGTGGAGATACGCTGCGCATTCCGAAACGCCCGGGTTTTGTCCTTGTCAGCGGCCAAGTTTACAGTCCCTCAGCCATCATCTTCATGCCGGGTCACACTGCCGGGTGGTATTTGAAGCGCGCCGGCGGTGCTACTTCGATTGCCAATCGGAAGGAGATTTTCATCGTCCGCGCCAATGGATCAGTTACCGGCCGCGGGTCACAGGCATGGTTTGATCGCGATGTTCTTTCAACGCGTCTCGACCCTGGCGACACGATCGTTGTTCCGCAAAAGATCATCGGACCCTCCATCACCTGGCGCAACCTGCTCGTCACCGCGCAGGTTGTCACGTCCTTGGCCATTGCAGCCTCGGTTGCAGGATTGTAGTGACTATGCCTCTCGATGTCCAAACAAATGCCGCCGTTGTTGATTCCCGTCAGGTCGCTGAGATGCAGGCCAGCTTTCAGAGCGCTCCACGCTTGCTCTACAACCTCCACGTCCTGTGGTCGTCCCGCACTCTGCTAATGCGTGTAACGAGCATCGCCTTCATCGTCAGCGTGGTCGTGGTATTCATCATTCCCAAGATGTATACATCGCAGGCACGGATTATGCCGCCGGAAAGGTCAGGATCGAATCCAGCGATGCTTGCGGCGCTGGCACAGCGCGCGACGAATAATGAAATACTCGGCGGATTGGCGATGAGCCTGCTCGGCGGGCACAACAACGGTGCGCTCTTTGTCGACCTGCTGCAAAGCTCTTCGGTCTCTGGCAGGCTCATTGACCGCTTCCAACTCCTGAGCGTCTATCACAAACGTTATCGCGTCGACGCAGCGAAAGTGCTTGCGCGTCGCACGCGCATCTCGCAGGACAAGAAGAGCGGTGTGCTCACAATCACAGTTGAGGACACTGATCCCGTGCGGGCCCACGACTTGGCTCAGGCGTACCTCGATGAGCTCAATGTCGTAGTCAATCGCACAAGCCACTCCACGGCGCACGAGGAACGCGTGTTCATTGCAAAGAGGCTCGTGAAAGTAAAAGAGAAGCTCTCTCGGGCGCAAGAAGCACTGAGCGAGTTCTCGAGTTCCTACACCGCGATTGATCTGAAGGAACAGGCAAGAGCCACGGTAGAGTCTGAGGCCAAGGCGCAAGGCGAACTGATCGCAGCGCAAAGTGGACTTGATTCTCTGGAACAGCTTTATGGCGATGACAATATACGAGTTCGCGCCGCGGAAGCACGTATCGCCTCGCTGAAGCACGATCTCGAAAAGATGGGCGGGTCGCCCGCGCCGCTCCCGGCCGTGACAGCGGCCGATGCGGACAAGGCCCCGCCTTACCTGCCTTTGCGCCAGGTGCCGCGGCTGGCTGTGCCCTACGAAAATTTCTATCGGGAGGTTCAGGTACAGGAAGCCGTCTATAACCTGCTCACGCAACAATACGAAATAGCGCGCATTCAGGAAGCCAAGGACGTTCCTGTTGTCAACGTAATTGACGCGCCCGGAATTCCTGAAAAGAAATCCTTCCCGCCGCGGACACTCCTTACCCTTGCCCTCACGGTTGTCGCGCTCTTCATCGCTTCCTTAGTTTTACTCGGTCGTCACTATTGGCTGCTCCTCGATCCCTTCGATCCGCGAAGACGCTTCACGCAGGAAGTAGCAGCCGATTTTCGTCCCCTGCACAACTGGATGCGGAAAAGAAGGGAGCGGGTATGAGTGAGAACCTGAATGTGGCTTCGAACTTGAGTGTCGCCAGCTTACGCGCAGATGTTTGGTCCACAACGCGGTATTTGCCACTTTCACTTCTCTCATTCAATGCCGGGCTCCTTTTTTCCGCGCGGACGATATTTGCTCTAGTTACGGCCCGATGGCTCAACATTGGCACCGAGCTGGGTGTTCTTGCCGGCTTCACCTTTGCCGCGGGATTAGCGGCAATTGCAATGCTCGGCGCCTTCGGCGTGCGACACCATGCAGGCTACACGCCCTGGACCTCTCGACCACTGCGATGGGTAATCCTGTATCTCACATTTTCGGGCTGCAGCTTGTTCTGGACCGCGTCGGTCTCTGTCACCTCCTCGGCTCTCTACTGGTTCTCGCTGGTTGGCGACGTAAGTATCGTGATTCTGCTCGTCCGCGGTGACGGATCTGAGCAAGTGGTGGATTCACTACTGAAGGGGTACATAGCGGGATCGTGCGCGCTGGCGGCGATCGCGTGGATGATGCCCACGGCGGCAGATCTGCGCCTTGGCGACATCGACTACTTCAATACCAACCAGATCGGCAACCTGTGCGCTCTTTCGCTGCTGATGTACAGCTTTCTTGTTACCCGCGGCCATGTTGTCTGGCACATTGTGCAGTGGTTCCTGGGCGTCACACTCCTGCGCAGTCTGAGCAAGGCCACTCTCGCCGCATTCATTATGTGCCTTCTCTACCGTTTCATTCGCGACGCCAGTATTCCTCGCAGGAAGAAATGGCGTCTAGCGTCTTTGACAGTCGTACTGACACTGAGTTTCTGGACCCTTCTTAGCGCCTACTACGACGTGTACACTACCGCCGGCAATCAGGCAGAAACTCTTACCGGCCGCACCGCTATCTGGGCCTGGACGCTCGATGCGGCACTGAAGAAGCCATGGTTGGGTAACGGCTTCGATGCGATGTGGAAAGTGGCTCCGCCATTCGGAGGCGAGCAATTTGAGGCTCGCCATGCTGAAAACGAATTACTCCAGCAGTTCTTCGCCTACGGTCTGTGCGGAGTCGTGTTGATGATCGGTATTTACGGCAGCCTCTACCGACGCATTCGCGCTTTGCCCCTCGACGCGGAACGCATTGCGTTGACTTCATTTCTCATTTATGTGGCAATCCGCGGCCTGGCAGAGGCTGAGCCGTTTGATCTTCTTCTGCCGCTTTGGCTGGTAACCGCCCTTGCTCTTATTCTCCAGCAAAGCGGCCGACGGCAAGCAACGGCCCCCAGTAAACCGTCGGCCCCAGCCAGCGTGAACGCGGTTGCCGGCGTGCTGAAAGGAAGCACATGAACGTCGTCATTGCCGCAATGTCCGCGCCCACGCACATGAACGGTGTTTCTCGCCACGCGGCGAACCTTGCTCGCGCCCTGCTAAGCACAAAAGCAATTTCGGAGATCCATTTCGTCGCCGGGGCGTGGCAGAAAGAGATGTTCCGAGGCGCGCTAGGTGTCTGTGATCCACGCCTGCATTCGCATTGGATCCCGCTTCGGGAAGCCAATCTAAGCCGGCTATTTTGGTATTACCGCGAGCTGCCGTGCATTGCGGCACAGCTCGAGGCAGACATTGTTCACCTTACATTTCCGGCACCGACGGCAGTGGCGGCCTACCCGTGCGCGACGGTTCTCAGCCTACACGATCTGTATCCGTTCGACATTCCGTGCAACTTCGGCCGCCTTAAGAGCGCGGTTGCACGGCACACAATCTTCCAATGCGTCCGCCGAGTCGACGCCATCGCCTGCGTCTCCTCTGTCACCCAGATGGAGTTCGCCAGACGGTTTCCAACGCTGACGCATAAGACTCAGGTCATTCACAACGTGGTCGAGTTCAGAGTGCCCGCCTCGATCTCCGGGAGACTGGAAACGCTGAAGGGATACCGCTTTATTCTCTGTGTAGCCCAGCACCGGTCCAACAAGAATATCCCGCTGGCGATACGGGTCTTTGAACGCCTCCTGGGCAAGAGGATTCTGCCCGCCGAAACTCGCCTGGTTGTAGTTGGTATCCCAGGGCCGGAAACTCGAAATATCGAAGAGGAAATAAGAAATGCCAGATTGAGCCGGAAGGTCCTCCTGTTTTCTGGCCTGTCCGATGCCGAAATGCGATGGTGCTATGAGAATTGCCTAATTCTGCTGGCCCCCTCAAGCATGGAAGGTTTTGGTCTTCCTGTCGCAGAGGCTATCCTTGCCGGTGCCCGAGTCGTCTGTTCAGATATCCCTGCATTTCGCGAAGTCGGCGGGGAGGCATGTCATTACGTTCCATGGACTCATGACCCGGTCGAAATCTATGTAGGTGCCATCCGTGATGCTCTTGGTGCTACGCCATATCGGTGCGTTTTGTCGCTTCAGCTTGCCGCTGCCTCAATTGGGGAGCGGTACGCCAGTTTCTACGGCGATGTGGCCTGTGCCACTTTTGCCCGGCGTGAACGGTTCCGCGAGCCCGTTCGGGTGGGCTCAGGGCCTGCCGGAATTCCCTGGAAATAGGGGAAAAATGTCACAATATTGTCATTTGTAACCTTTCCGGTAGCTTCCCGAGGCAATCTGGGGCAAAATAATCCAATGAGCATGAACTGCGGCCTGCAAGATGCTGCCCCGGTTTTAGGAGCACCCCCCGTGCTACATGAGCTGGGTTCCATCCTCGTGGTCGAGGACGATCCCAGAATGCAGCGGGTGCTGCAGCGGATGTTCGCGGCAGAACAATACAACGTTGTCTGCGCGGGGGACGGGAACGCCGCGCTTGAGCAATTTCACTCCCACAAGCCGGATGCGGTGGTTCTTGACCTCATCCTTCCTCGCATTTCGGGGCGCGAACTCTGCCAGAAGTTCAAATCTCTTGTTCCGGAGTGTCCGGTAATTGTCGTAAGCGCGATCTCTGAAGTGGTCGACAAGGTTCTGCTTCTGGAACTGGGCGCCGATGACTATGTGACCAAGCCGTTCAGTCCCCGGGAACTCATGGCTCGTGTGCAGGCGGCCATACGCCGGCGAAGAAAGCCCGCGACCGCTGTTACTTATCGATTCGCCGAGTGCGAGGTTGATTTCAAGAAGATGACGGTCGTCCGCAAAGGTGTTCCCGTTACCCTCACTTCGCATGAGTTTCGGCTGCTGAAGTTCTTTACGGAAAATGCTGAGCGGGTCCTTAGCCGCGACGAGCTGCTGAACGAAGTCTGGGGGTACAATTGTTATCCAACCACGCGCACCGTTGACAACCAAATCCTCAAGCTACGGCAGAAGCTTGAACCTGATCCGGCAAATCCGGCGCACTTTCTTACCATTTATGGAGCCGGGTATAAATTCGTTCCATAACTCTGTTGAAAGCGAAAGGGGCCGTGCCGGCGCGGACCCGGTGAATATTGTGTCCGATCGCAGGCAGGGCATCCGAACACAAATCCTTCTTATTCTGGCCATGTCTGTGATCACGGCCGGTGCCACGCTCGTCAGCCTGTTGGCCATTCGAGGCTCTCTGCAGGCATTGATCACACAAAATCTCTCCTCCGATCTGCGCCACTCTCTCACGATTTTCGAGAACATGCAGGCGCAGCATCTTGCCGCGCTTGACCGTGAGAATGCTCTGCTTGCCGATCTTCCCAGCCTGAAAGCGCTAATGACCACCAGCGATGAGCGCACCATAGAAGATGGCGGTGTCGAGTTCTGGAAGGTCAGCGGCAACGATCTTTTTGCTTTGGCCGATCGCGACGGCAACGTGAAAGCTGCGTACCTCAAGGGTGGTTCCGCGGGCGCGGCCTTTCGCGCAGATCTTCAACGCCTGTTCGCCTTGCGGAGGGCGAATTTCCTCGTCAGCAGTAAAGGATTGTTCGGCTGTTCTGTCCAGCCGCTGTATTTTGGCAGCCAGACGGAAGGCACGCTTCTTGGCTACGTAATCAGCGGATTTGCCATCGACCATGAATCGGTGGAGGGGCCCAGCGGCGCAACGGATGTGAAGGCAGTTTTCCGCAGCGGTGATCGCATCCTCGCCGGTTCTCTTCCCAAAATCAACGACACCTACATGCCGTCGATAAATCCCGGGATCTCTACGTCACGAGGCCAGCCAGGTACTCTCGTCGTAAACGGCGAGCGCTTTCTTGCAGTGTCGCATGACCTCTCTTCAAGAGCCACGGCTCCGCTCCTCCTGATCGAGATGAAATCCCTCGACCAGGAGGAGCGGACGATCCGGCAAATTGACCGGTTGGTTCTGCTCGCCGGCGCACTGGCGCTGGCTCTCGGGACGGTTCTCATGCTCGCGCTAGCACGCTTTGTCACCCGTCCCCTGGAGCAATTGGCCAGCGGCGTCAGAGCCTTCGCGAGCGGTAACAGCACGCACCTGCTTCCTTATCGGGGAACCCACGAAGTCCGGGAGCTTAGCGCTGCTTTCGCACGCATGCGCCGCGAAATCCTGCAGGCTAATCACGCACTGCTCGAATCGGAGCGCCTTGCCACCATCGGGCGGATGGCTGGTTCTGTTTCCCACGATCTCCGTCACTATCTTGCGGCAATTTACGCCAATTCCGAATTTCTTGCTTCGGAGAGCGTGCCGAAAGCCGAGCGTAATGAAGTTCTCGCGGAGATTCGCAATGCAGTGAACGGCACCACCGATATGCTTGAGTCGCTGCTGATGTTTGGACGCACCGGTGCTGGATTGCGCCGCTCGCGGCAATCCATCGCGATTCTCGCTGAACGTGCGCTCCACCTTGTGCGCGCTCATCCGGATGCCGCGCATGTTGAGTTCAGCCTTCACGCCGATGAACCCGCCACAACCGAGGCATTTATAGATGCGAAGCAGATCGAGCGTGCGATCTACAACCTACTTTTGAATGCTTGCCAGGCGCCGAGACCAGAAGGTGCATCCGCACACGTTGCCGTCGCCGTCCAGGGGCGTGACCAGGAGGTGGAGATTGACGTGACCGACAACGGCAACGGAGTGCCGCATGGCATTCTCACCACGCTCTTTGAGCCCTTTGTGAGCGAGGGCAAGCACAAGGGGTCGGGACTTGGCCTAACCCTGACCCAGAGCATTGCTGTGGAACACGGCGGAAGTGTGACTCTCGCGCGCAATGTTCCGGGCGAAACTGTCTTCCGCATGCAGATTCCGCGCGCCAGCCCCAACCCAGACTCGCTGGTCGGTAGCCGCGAACACGTGGAGGAAAAATGAAGGACAAACGGAAATCCGTCGGACGTTCATGCAGGTATGCCGCCGCTACACTGATTGCTTGTGTGGCCGTCTTCCTTGTGTCCGGGGCAGGCGCGCAGGCCCCGTCAAACGGGGCAAGCAAACCTTCCGTCCAAGATCGCATTCGTTCCCTGACAGACACGATGAGCCATGTTCAGGCCCAGCTCGAACAGTCGCAACGTGAGCTTGCTGAATTGCGGCAGCAGCTTGTCAGCTTGCAGGCGTCCGTCGGTGTTTCCAACCATCCCGCGGGGCCGTCGACATCTGAATCCAACGGAGCTGCCGATCTTGCAGCCGCAGTCGCCGAAATACGCGAGGCGCAGGCAATGCAGGAGACACAGATCGCCACTCTCGATCAGTCCAAAGTCGAAAGCGCGTCAAAATATCCCGTCAGGCTGAGCGGGATGGTCCTGTTCAACGGATTCGTCAATACGCGGCGCGTTGATGCCGCCGCCACACCATCCGTGGCGCTTTCCGGTCCGGGCTCAACAGGCTTGTCTGCGCGGCAAACCATCGTCGGGCTCGACATTGACGGGCCGCATGTATTGGGTGCGCGGACGCACGGTGACGTACGCCTCGATATGAGCGCGAGCGCCTCCGGCTCCGGCTATACCGGCAGCTACGCGCTTGGACTGGTACGGCTTCGTACTGCGCATCTTGATTTGAACTGGAGCAGCACGCACGCTTTCTTTGCGCTTGACCGGCCTCTCATTTCGCCTGAAACACCTTCCTCTCTCACGGCGATTGCGGTGCCTCCTCTGGCCTGGTCGGGGAATCTCTGGGTCTGGAATCCACAAGCCGGCCTTTCCTATGACGCGTTCACGTCTGGTGCAGGCTCGCTGCGTGTGCAAGCGGCGCTTATCGATACTGCTGACCCCCCGCCACTCTTTTCCAACCGGGAAACTGGCTCCTACGTGCCACCGTCCACGGGTGAAATTTCCCGTTGGCCGGGAATTCAAACCCGTGTCGCATTTGAAAGCTCTAATGAGGACTCGGGCGCACGATTTGGCATAGGCGGTTATTTCGCTCCGCATCGCACTTCAAACTCTCTCTTTACATTTGATTCGTGGGCGGGCGCTGCCGACTTTCGCATTCCCGTATCCCGATTTATGCAATTTTCCGGTAGCGCATATTGGGGTAGCGCATTGGGCGGCTTGGGAGGCGGCGCATATAAGGACTACGTAGCACTAAATAGCGAAGGCGAGGATTACTACCGAGTGCTCGATGACCGTGGCGGCTGGGTGCAATGGAAGCAGAAAACTGGCGAGCGGCTCGAGTTCAACGAGGCCTTTGGCATCGATAATGTGCCGGCCGGCCAGTTGCGGCCCTATGCCATCCCCACTCCAGTGAGTATCTACAATCTGGCGCGAAACCGCACTTTCACTAGCAATGTTATCTTCTCGCCCAGTGCCTATTTGCTCTTTTCGCTGGAGTACCGACGAATCATGACTTCTTATGTAACCGCTCCTTCAGCGTTCAGCGACGTAATTGGAGTCGCCGCGGGGTATAAGTTTTGAGGGCGTCGCAACCATCAACCCGCTTCGTCGCAGTGCTCACCGCCCTCGCATTTGCCACGAGTTTCGTCCCGGCCTGTGCGCAACAGCCGAGCACCATCACGTCAAAACTCTCAGGACGCGTCACTCTTCGCACGGTTCCCAAGTCGCACTCGCCTTCGATCGTCGTGTGGCTGACACCAATTGGCAAGTCGCTGTCAGTTCAGCCGCCTCCTCCGGGACACTTCAAGCTCATTCAGAAGAACCGAACATTTACACCTCATCTGTTGGTCGTCCCTGTCGGCAGTGTGGTCAGCTTTCCGAACGAGGATCCGTTCTTTCACAATGTATTCTCGCTTTTCAATGGCAAGCGCTTTGATCTGGGTCTGTACGAGGCCGGCAGCTCGCGCGAAGTCGCCTTCTCACGTGAAGGTGTTTCTTACATCTTCTGCAACATCCATCCAGAGATGAGCGCCGTTGTTATTGCGCTTTCCACTCTGCTGTACGACGTTGTAGGGTCCGCTGGCTCGTTCTCCATCCATCCTGTCCCTCCGGGCGTTTATGAGCTCCATGTCTGGATCGAAGGTGCTCCGCAGCCGGATCTCGACCACTTGAGCCGCAGGATTACACTCGCCGACGGCCAATCATCCAACGTCACGATTGATGC
>NZ_DATKQC010000330.1:0-11035 GCF_035532915.1 Edaphobacter sp. | reverse complement strand
GGAGGGCTTCGGCTCTTCGCCTTTTTCTTTAATTTCAGCTTTTTGGAGGGATAATGGGCGATCTTCGAATACGGACATAATTAGTCTTATATTTTGATTGAACTAGGACTGATCTTGTCGTATATTCAAATTCATCAGTTCAGCTTCATGTTTTTTTGATGGTGTAAGCGGTAAGGATTGGAACGAAAGATCCAGATTCCCATGGGTTATCTCTTGGCGGAGACCACGGGAATCTGGAGGCTGCAAGCCGTCGGACGGTTGCAGGTTGTCTGGATTATAGGGTCAGCCTTTCGACCTGGGCAACTGCGGCGTTCGGCTTCGGTTCAACTCCTTCAACAGAAGTAAACAGGTTTCGAGCTTTGGGTCTTTGCGGTGGCTTCGGCCATGGGCGAGGACTTTGAGGATAAGCGGTCAAGGACGAGGTATGCGCGTTTTTCGGTACCGATACCGATGCCTGGCTGCATGGGTGTAAATCGCAAGGGTTCGATTTTTTGAGGAGAGCACGTGAAGCGTACGACGTTGAAGATGGTGAGTAAGGGTGCGAAGAAGGCCGGCTGGAAGGTGGGGAGTCGGCGTGGGTGGTTGGCGATGGGGACGCTGGCGGCATATGCGGTGATGGGTTCGAGTCGTGGCGCGATGGCGGCGGTGACCAACGATGCTGGCGCGGGTGCGGCGGGTGCGGGTGCACCGGCGGCGAACCTTCCGGTGAAGCGGTTTCATATCGGGGCGGGGCCGCTGGATGGGGCCATCAAGGACTATGAGCAGGTGACCGGGCTGACGGTGAAGGTGACGCTGCCCTCGGCAACGCTGTCGGGATTTCAGACGCATGGCGTGAATGGGCTGCACACCGAGGAAGAAGGGTTGCGGCTGCTGCTGGAAGGAACGGGACTGAGCTATGCGGCGCAGGATGCATCGACGATGGTGGTGGGGCTGCGCTACTCGGACTCGGTGGATGTGACGGCGGCGGGGTTGTCGGATGCGGTGTCGATGACGAAGTTTACGGAGCCTTTGATCGATACTCCACAGACGGTGGAGGTGGTGCCGCAGTTTGTGCTGCATGATGAGGGCAACTCGACGCTGCGGGATGCGCTGCGGAATGTTCCGGGCATCAGCATGGCGGCGGGCGAGAGCGGAGCGCAGGGCGACAACCTGACCATTCGCGGCTTTACCGCGCGCAACGATATCTTTCTGGACGGCATTCGCGACTTTGGCAGCTACTACCGCGACAGCTTCAACTTCGATCAGGTCGAAGTACAGGAAGGACCGGCAGGCGTACAGTTTGGGCGCGGATCGACGGGCGGTGTCATCAACCAGGAGAGCAAGGTTCCAGAGCTGCAGAAGTTTGTGAATGTCGAGACGCAGTTTGGCACGGACGCAACGCGGAGAATTACCGCCGACATTAATGAGCCGCTGACAGATGTGGGACATGGCGGATCGGCGTTCCGGTTGAACGCTGTAGGGCAGGAGGGCGGCGTGGCTGGGCGGCCGCATGCAGAGATTCGCCGGTTTGGAATCGCGCCTTCGGTCTCGTTCGGGTTGAACTCGACGACGCCGTTCACGATTAGCTACTTCCACTACACCGAAAGCGACACGCCGGACTATGGATTGCCATGGCTGCTGAATGGCTTGGCTCCTGGGCCGATCCGGCATAACTACTATGGCTTCCCTGACCAGAACTATCTGAGGACGAACGACGACATTTTGACGGCGAAGGTGAGCCATGCGTTCGGCGAGAATGTGAGCCTGCATAGCATTGCTCGGTGGGCGAACTATCCGCGACAGGCACAGATCACCGAGCCGCAGATCTGCTCGAACGCTTCGGCGAGTGTGCCGGTGGGCAGCGTGGTCGCTTCCCTCCCGACGAGCGCGGTCAACCCGAAGCAGCCGTGCACTTATACGCCTGCGAGCGATCCGGCGACGATTGCGGTGAATCGGAACCAGTTGCAGATCAAGAGCGTTGAAGGCGATCTTTGGGACCAGACGGAGTTGACGGCGCGGTTCAAGGTATTGGGAATGCGGAACGACTTCGATGGCGGCGTGGAAGGCGGGCAGGAAGTATCGAACCCGATCCGTACCAGCTACACGATCAACAAGGTCAATACTGTTCCTTCGACGAACCTGTTGCACCCGAATGCGGCTGACTCCTTTGGCGGCATTGGGTACATCACAACGGTGGTGCACACGAAGTCGCAGAGCGCTGGAATCTACTTTGTCGATACGGTTCATCTTGGGAACCTGTTTGAGTTGAGCGGCGGCGTTCGCTGGGATTACTTCGATACGGTTTATAACTCGTACCAGCCGGTTGCTCCACCGGCGGGCGGAACGGTGAGCGCGCCGATCGGGCCGATCAGCAGGCTGGACAAGCAACCGAGTTATCGTGCGGCGTTTGTGTACAAGCCCACGAAGCATGGCAGCGTTTATTTCGACTATGGCACGAGCTTCAACCCGGCGGCCGAGTCGCTGAGCCTGAGTGTGGCCACGACGAAGAGCTCGCTGGCTCCCGAGGAGAACGAGACGTATGAGGTCGGCGCGAAGTATAGCCTGCTGAACGAGCGGCTGCTGCTGGACGGTGCGTGGTTCCGCACGGAGAAGGACAACGCCAAGGAGACCGATCCGACGAACTCGAACAACATTGTGAACTCGGGCAACCAGTTGGTGAAGGGTGTGCAGTTCAGCGCGGTGGGCAGGCTGCCGCAGGGTACCGATGTGGTGCTGGGCTATGCCTATCTCGATAGCGCCGTGATCTCGTCGAAGTTTTATCCGGCGTCGGTTGGATATCAGCTGGCGAATGTGCCGAAGCAGACGTTCAATGCGTTTATCACGCAACGGCTTCCGCTGCGGTTGAGCGCGGGTCTGGGCGGCAACTATGTTGCCAGCCGGACGGCGAGCTCGACGGTGCCGTATGTGCCGACAGGCTTTGCGCCGAATCCGAATGGGCCGGGATATGTCGTCACCAGCGTGGCAATGCGACAGGTGCCGGGGTACTGGGTCTTCAACGCGATGATGCGGCGGCCGGTGACCGACAGGCTGGAGTTGCAGGCGAATATCTACAACCTGCTGAACCGGTTCTATATCGACCAGCCGCATCCGAGCCATCTGATTCCGGGAGCGGGGTTGAGTGCGTTGATTGGGGTGAACTTCAAGTTCTGATTTGCGCGGTGGGCGCTGTTGGGTGCGGCGGAGTCTTATGGGCTTCGCCGCGCTGCATTTGAGAGTGATAAGGTTTTTGCGATAGGGAGAGACGACGATGCTGATTACGATTCCTGATGTGTTGACCGCGGCGCAGGTGCAGCAGGCGCGGGCAAAGCTCGATGCCGCCGATTGGGTGGACGGCAAGGTAACGGCCGGATATCAGGCGCAGAAGGTGAAGGAGAACCATCAGTTGCCGGAGGGGCATTCGGTGGCGGTGGAGCTGGGCGAGATGGTGCTGGGAGGGTTGGCGCGGTCGCCACTGTTTATGTCGGCGGCGCTGCCGCTGCGCGTGTTTCCGCCGATGTTCAATCGCTATACCGGCGGCGGCCGCTTTGGGACGCATGTGGATACGGCGATACGGCAACTGGTGACGACCGGGCAGAGGATTCGCACGGATATTTCTGCGACGTTGTTTTTGACCAACCCGGAGGACTATGACGGCGGCGAGCTGATCGTCGAGGACACCTATGGATCGCACTCGGTGAAGCTGCCTGCGGGGCACATGGTGCTGTATCCGGCGACCAGCCTGCATCGTGTGGAGCCGGTGACGCGTGGGGCGCGGGTATCGAGCTTCTTTTGGATTCAGAGCATGATTCGCAGCGATGCCGATCGGTCGATGCTGTTCGATCTGGATACGGCGATTCAAACGCTGGCGAAGGATGTTCCGGGAAATGCGGCGGGAGTGCAGTTGACGGGGGTTTATCACAACCTGCTGCGGCGCTGGGCGGAGATGTAGCGGTCGCGGAATCCGGAAAGTTGTGGACACCGGCGAGATTTACGCTCACAATAGCGCCACTCGATTTCTGGAGGGTTTCTATGAACCGGAGATATGGGCCCTCTCTTTTATTCGTGAGTTTTCTGGCGTTGTTTCTGCTGCCCTGTGCCGGTTGGAGCGCACCGCAGGTCGCTGCGGATGCGGCCTATGCGAAGAAAATTGAAGCGATGTTGCCGCCAAAGGTGGAGTGCGTGGTCTCGTCGCCGACCGTGATCGCCGGGCAGAGCGTGACCTTAACCGCCCAGGTGCACGGCGCCTCGGCAGGGCTGGTGTACAGCTTTTCGAGCAATGGCGGAAGGCTCTATCCCGATGGCTCCACGGCGCGGCTGGACACGACGGGCGTGGCTGCTGGAAGGATGATCTCGGCCACCTGCCAGGTGGTGAATGGTGTGGGGCGGCGAGGGTCCGCCAACACGGTTGTGCTCGTTGTGTCGATGCAAGCTGCGAAGGCAGCGGGTCACCCGCCTGTTGCTGAATCGGCGGAAGTGTCCGCTAAGAACGTCCTCGGAGGGAATGGCGGTTCGCCGCAGGGTGGAATCCCTCCAAGGACCTCGCACGATTACGCCGCACAAGCCGCACTCGCCGCCGAGGTGCAGGCGGCACCGCCTTCTTCTTCATCGCGGCAGACCGAGGCCGAAGAAATACCGCCGGTTGCGGCTACCGCGCCTGCGGCGGCTGCTGCGGCAGCGCCTCCTCCACAGGCAGCAGGGAGCGCCGATCCTTACCGGGAGAGCGAACTGCAAGCGCAATGGGTGAGGGCGGTTAAGAATGGAAAAATTGACTACGTGATTCCAACTCAGATGAAATTGCATGATACGGCTGTCGTCACGGTCGTTCTGCATGGGTTTGCGGATACCAGCCCCAATGACCTGGCTGGGGCCAAGGAGGGTGTCCTCAAGGTCTCCCCTTACATGCGAATGCAACTCACGGCGGACAATCCGGATGAGTTTGAGATTGATCCGAAGGTCGGCGCAGTTCTGCCCGTGCCAATCAACAGTTCGGCGAAATGGACGTGGAACGTTAAGCCGAATCAGCCTGCTAAAAATCAGAAACTGACGATTGAGGCCTTCATGGTCCGTACCGAGACTGGGGAACATCCCCAGGAGTTGCTCCCGAGCTATGTTGCGACGGTGAACGTGAATGTACCGGGTTTTTGGGAGTGGCTGTGGGAGACTTTCTGGAACGATCCGGCTGCGGCGATCAAGTATGTGCTGCCGGGTGGGGCAGGGTTTACCGCTCTTGCCGCGCTGATCGTGTGGTGGTGGAAGCGACGTCATCCATCGGAAGATAAGCCGAAGAAAGAAGAAGAGTGACGTACCTCAGGGGCTAAAGCCCCATTCATTTGAATAGACTTACGGCACGGCTGAAGCCGTGCCCTTAAGCAAAATGACGGCTTAACGTTCTCAGGCAATGGCTGCGGCTTATTGGGCTTTGCCTAGGGTTTTGTCTTTGTAAGCCTTTTGCAGGACGAAGAAGGCTTGCTTCTTTTCGCCCTGATCGGAGATCAGGCCCTTGCGGTTGAAGTTGTCCTGCAGGCCGGGCAGCGTGCGCATGGGAGAACGGAAGTCCATGAGAACCCAGGCGCTTGTGCCGCGAAGCTGCGGGATGCGGTTGAGCATGGGGATCTGGTGCTTGTAGACGTCGGCCTGATACTCCTCGGTCCAGCGCTCGGTAGCGGGGCCGTGGTGGCCAGCGCGGGCGGCGGCACCGAACTCGGACATGATGACGGGCTTCTGGTAGCGGATGTCCCAGGTGGTGGTATCGGCCCCGGCGGGCTTCTGCTCGTACCAGCCGATGTACTCGTTGGTGCCGATGACGTCGAGCGCTTGACCGAGCGGGTCATCGACGATCTTGACGGAGCCGGTCGCGGTCTTCTGCGTTTTGACGAGCAGAGCGGCGGTGACGAGGCGGGTGGGGTCGAGCTGGCGGGTGAGGTTCGCCATGGTAGTGAGGTATTTGGTGCGCGCCTCGGTGTCGGGAGTTTCGTTGGCGACCGACCAGAGAATGATGGATGCCTTGTCGCGGTCGCGGCGGATCATCTCGCCGAGCTGCTGTTTGGATTTGGCGAGGACGGCTGGGTTGTCGAACTGGAGCGCCCAGTAGTCGGGAATCTCGGACCAGACGAGGATGCCGAGGCGGTCGCTGGCGCGGGTCATGCGCTGATCGTGAGGATAGTGGGCGAGGCGGACGTAGTTGCAGCCGAGGTCTTTGGCCCAGCCGAGCAGGGTGTCCACATCCTTCTCGCTGTAGGCGCGCCCGGTGCGGTAGGGAGCTTCGGCGTGGATGGAGACGCCGCGCAGGAAGATGGGCTTGCCGTTCAACAGGATCTCGGTGCCGTGGGTTTCGATGGTGCGGAAGCCCATGTCGTCTTCGAGGTGGTCGGAACCGGCGGCGAGGTTGACCTTGTAGAGCTTGGGGTTGTCGGGCGACCAGAGGCTGAGGGATTTGACTGGGAGCTTGATGGCGGCGCGATCATTCGCATCGACAGTGGCGTGCGTGGTGGCGTGCAGCTCGGGGATGGAGACGGTGACGTCGGTGCCGGGAGTTGCGTTTTTTACGTGGACGTAGCCTTCGATGAGGCTGTGGTCGGCGCGGCTGAGATGTAAGTCGTAGTCGTCGATGAACTGCGTGGGAACGTCTACGAGCGATACGTCGCGGGTGAGGCCGCCGTAGTTCCACCAGTCGGTCTGGAGCGTGGGGACACCGTCGGCGGAGCGAGTGTTGTCGACGGCGACGACGACGAAGTTATCGCCATCTTTAACGACGCCGGTGATATCGCAATCGAAGGGAGTGAAGCCGCCCTCGTGCTCGCAGACGGCTTTGGTGTTGACCCAGACGTGGCTGCGATAGTTGGCTGCGCCGAAGTGGATGAAGGTGTGGGTGTTGGGTTTGGGGCTGTACTTGAAGTCCTTCTCGTACCACAGGACGCCTTCGTAGTAGAAGAGGTCGCGACGCTGGGTGTTCCAATCGCCGGGGACTTTGAGCGTGGGGGAAAGAGCGAAGTTGTACTCGAGAGGCTCACCGTTGTATGCCTTCGTCCCGTTCATGAAGTAGCCGTCTGCCTTGATCTCGTGATGGAAGTTGTAGAGACCGGTGGAGTAGGGATCGACGATGGTGTGCCAGTCGCCGTCGAGCGAGGTGGCGGCACGGTGGTCGATGTCGACGAGCAGGGTGGTGTTGGACGTTTGCGCGTGAGCAGCGGCTGCGGCTGAGGAGAGCAGCAACAGGGTGCCAAGTGTAGCGAAGAGAGTTTTGCGGAGGGAATGGCAGAAGGCTTCAGGGAACATGAGGTTCATCATACGAGGCCGCACCAATGCATGACTATTGATTTGCGCTTCTACGGAGCCGGTGGAGATGGTTCCTCGGCCCACGGAAGGAAGAGCGAGAAGATGGTGCCGTGATGGACAGGGTGTTGGGTGCTGCGGAAGCTGAGGCGGCCCTGATGCCTGCGCACGATTCCGGCGGAGATCCATAGGCCGAGGCCGGTACCGTTGAGGTCTTTGGTGGTGTAGAAGGGTTCGAAGAGACGCTCACGCACCTCCTGCGACATGCCGTGGCCGGTGTCGGCGATGGTGATGCGGATGCCCTGACGTCCTTTCCCGGAGGCGTCGGAACGGTCGGATGCGTCGTGAGCACGTACGACCAGGCGGCCGCCCTGGCGCATGGCGTCGATAGCGTTGGCGATGAGGTTGTTGAGCACCTGGCGAATGTCGTTTTCAAAGCAGAGGATGCGGGTATTGGTGGAGTAGCATGTCTCGACCTTGATGTTCGAATTGGCGAGGCGGCCCTGGTAGAGGTTGAGGACGGCGTCGACCAGATCGGCGGCGGTGACATTGGTGGCGCGAACCGCCTGACGATGGAAGCGGAGCGTCTGGGTGGCGATCTGGCAGACGCGGGAGAGCTCGCTCTGCGCCGTCTGCACATAGGCTCGCGCAGAGGGCGGCAGATCGTCGGAGAGATTGATCAGATACAGAAGATTGGTGATGGCTTCGAGCGGGTTATTGATCTCGTGCGAGATGGAACTGGCAAGACGACCGACGGCGGCGAGCTTCTCGCTCTGGATGAGAGCGTTCTCCGCCTTCTTCTGATGGGTAATCTCAACGACGACCGCGGCGATGGCCTCGATCTTTCCTTCGGCACCGTAGACGGGAGAGTAGTTGACGCTCCAGAAGCGGTGCTGGCCGGGGCGGGTGGGGAGTTCGCCTTCGAGTACGTGATTTCTGACCGGGTTTCCGGCAGCGACCTGCTGAAACAGCTCCTTCAGATCTTTAATGGGAGCGATCTCGAGGATGGAACGGCCGATGATCCTGTCCTTGGGAAGGCCGATGATTGCGGCCTGATGGTCGTTGACGCGCAGGTAGCGGAACTCGACGGGATCGAAGAGCGCGAGGCCGACGGGAGCGGTATCGTAGATGGTCTCGAGCTCGGCACGCTGGCGCTCGGTCTCAACCTGTTTCTGTAGCAGGGTCTCGGCGAAGGTCTTGCGGTCGTCGATGTCGATGGCGACGCCCAGCCAGTAGAGAATAGCGCCGGATGGGTCGCGGATGGGTTGAGCGCGAATCCACCACCAGCGCGGCAGACCGTCGTGGGCGCGGATGAGGCGGGCCTCTATATCGTATTCGGCACCGGTGGAGACGCAATCAGCCCATGTATCGAGGACCCGATCGCGGTCGTCGGGATGGAAGGCTGTGATCCAGTGGTCGAGTTCGGCGGTGGTAAAGCCGAGATAGTCGCTGAAACCCTGGTTGGCGTAGGTAATCTTGCCAGCGGCATCTCCCATCCAGATGGCCTGCGGATTGAGGTCCGTCAAGACGCGGTAGCGGGCTTCGCTGGTGCCGAGCGCCTCGACGGTGAGCTTGTAGTCGTGGATATCGATACAGACACCCAGCCAGCGAATATCGTGCGCGGAATCGTCGGGGACTGGGAGCGCGCGGCAGAGAAACCACCGGTACTCTCCATCGTACCTGGGCTTCAAGCGAAGTTGAACGTCCAACATCTTGCCGCTGGCGTGAACATGTTGCCAGGCTGCGCGGATGGTAGACCGGTCATCGGGATGAATGATGGCGAGCCAGTCCTGGTTGGTGGCCTGATCGAGCGAGAGGCCGGCGTAGTCGAGAAAGCGCTGGTTGGCGTAGCTTACGCCGACGGTGTCGGACGCCATCCAGATCATCTGCGGATTGAGTTCGGTGAGCAGTCGATAGCGGGCTTCGCTTTCGCGAAGCGCCTCTTCACCGCGTCGCCGCTCGGAGATATTGCGAAAGAAGATGATGATGCCGTCGTCGGAGGGGATGGACTGGATGTTGAGCCACAGGTTGACCGGCTCGGGTAAGTAGGCCTCCAATTCGGTCGGAGTGCGCTGCTCCATGGCGTTGCGATAGTTGGAACCGAACGGCTCCTGCAAGGTGTGGTGCAGGCATTGCCAGAAGTTTTCGCCAGTGAGTGGGCCGGAGGCGAGCATGTCGACGGCGCGCCAGTTAGCGAAGCTGATGCTCCAGTCGCGGTCGAGGCAGACGATGGAATCGGGCATCGCGTCGAACGTCTGTTGAAGGCGTTTGGCCGCGACATTGCGCGTCTGCGCGGCAAGCCTGGCTGAGGAGATGTCTTTGTAGAATGCCGCTAGTCCGTCCGCAAAGGGCGTCACCAGAACGTTCATCCAGAGATTGACGGAGGTGCAGAAGAACTCGAACTGGCGCGCGTTGCGGCTACGCATGGCGGCCAGCAGATTCTCTTCGAGGATGGTGCCGCGCGCCGTTGGCTGTACGTCCCAGTAGATCCTGCCGATGCAGCCATCGATATCCAATTGACTGACGCGAGCGGCTTGCGGATTCGCATAGGTGATGCGGAAGTCGCGGTCGAAGGTGATGATGGCGTCGGGCGAGATCTCGAGAAGCGCCTCGAAGTTCAGACCCGGCGACTTGAAAGAGGCTGCTTGCACAGACTCTGCGAGAGACGCCGTATTCGATGAAGGCGTGCGGGGCATGGCGGATGTCTCAGTGTACTGAAGATTAGTCTATAGCTTCCGCGCCGGGAAGAGACGTAGAGTGGTGACGCGATTCAAGCTGTGTGATGCGCTGCTCGAGAGCCACGATGACCGAGCGCATGGCCGTGACCTCTTCCTGCAGGCTGGCGAGCAGTTCGCGCGAAGAGCTTGCGCTTTGACTGGTATCGGGAAGAGGCTGCGACCAAGAGGACGGCGGCGCGGAGACGGCGACGGGGCCACCCAGCAGATGCATGTAGCGGGACTCGCGCGCGCCGGGCTGGCGGGTCAGCATGACAACGAGTGGGCCGAGCGGACCGGTTGTGTCGGGAGTCTGCGCATCATCGGAAGGTTGGGGGCGGGAGGCGAGGCGATCGAGCGTGCTGGCGACGGAGCCGATGTCATCGAAGGTATAGAGGCGGTCGGCGCGGCTGCGCAACTCGCCGGGCGTCTGCGGACCGCGCAGTATCAGTAGGCAGAGGACGGCGGTCTCATCGCGGCGGAGGTTCAGCACGGTGCGGATGCGGTGCTCGTACTTGGGAACGCGGCTGTCGTGGACAGGAGCGGTAAGCTGGAGTTCTTCGAGCGAATGGATTGCCTGACGCACCTCGTCCTCGGTCAGCGTGAGCACAGGATCGCGGCTGGAGCGCTGGTTGCACGCGTTGACCAGGGCGTTGAGCGAGAGCGGATAATTCTCCGGGGTGGTGATCTCTTTTTCGATGAGCGCACCGAGAACGCGGAGCTGAATTGGGTCAAGCGTCATAACTCAATGATTACACAATGGATTGGGGTCGAGCTGATGATCCCGCCTCATGATGCCGAAGTAACTGAAATGGAACTGTGACCTAAAAGATACATACGGAAGGGGCATTTTGGAGGTTAAGGTTGTTTGGAGAAGATAAAATTGAATTCTCGAATGACGTTTAGCAAATGCCATTGAAGTTCGACCATTTAGACAATCAGAACCCCGGGGGATGTGCGGATGAGGCTTCGTTTTAACAGGTGGGCGGCGACAGTGGCTGTGGCTGCGACGGTACTGGCGTTGGGCGGATCGGCGAAGGCTGGTGAGCGGACGGGGACGATTCAAAGCA
>NZ_DATKQC010000329.1:0-13858 GCF_035532915.1 Edaphobacter sp. | reverse complement strand
GACCTCGACAAGGTGGCTCTGCAACTCAACCAACGCCCAAGGAAAACTTTGGGCTTTGAAACTCCAGCTAGTAAACTTCAAGCCAATGTTGCGTCGACCCGTTGAGACCGCCAGGCTTTGAGGGAACAACGGCTGAGTCTCCTGAGACGTAGAAACGTGATTGGTAAATGCGCGAGCGTTCTCGGGACTGAACTAACTACTGGAGAGATGGCATTCGATGGAATCTGCCGACCGCAGCATTTGCATCAATATCCCCGCAGAACGCAGCGTGACTTTGCTCGACACGTGGACGGCGAGGGAAAGTCTCGTAGACCGTGGCAGATGCTGTGCCATCGGATTATCGGACATCGGTTTGAACGAACTGTTGCCCCTTTACGAATCTGCACGAATCAAGCCAGCCGTAGTGCGAGTAGAGTTGCATCCGTATCTTCTGGAGACGGAGCTTCTGGAATTCTGCAAGGAAAAGGGAGTTGTGTTTTTAGCTTTCGCGCCTTTGGGTCATGAAGCAAGACCGGGGCCGCCCGAAGATCCAGTGATTTCGGCAATCGCTGCACGAGTTGGAAAGACGCCCGCACAGGTGTTACTGGCGTGGGCGGTGCAACAAGGGGTAAGGCGCTGTTCACTTCTGTGTTTTCATGAACTCACGAACTAACCGTGCCATCTCATCTGCTTTTGTATCAAGCGCAAAGTGCCCTGCGTCGAGTACGTAGACCTCCGCCTTCGGCACGTCTTTCCGATAGCGTTCCGGCTCGCCGAGATCGAACGAAAGATCGTGTTCCCCCCATAGGACCAAAAGCTTCGGCTGCGCCTTCTGCAGCCACGCCTGCCACTTTGGATAAGCATCGACATTCGTGCGGTAGTCATAGAAGAGATCGCTCTGAATCTGCGCCTGCCCCGGTGCATTCAGAAATGCGTACTCGTCGGTCCAAAGATCCGGGTCATAGAGCTCAATCTTCGGATCGTCTCCGATATGGCGCGTCTTCGTGGTTGCAAGCGACAGCAGATTTTTGCGCAGCGCTTCCTCATAAGCAGGCCTGTCCGCCCAGAATGCCCGCCGTGTTGCCCAGTTCGCCCCAAGACCTTCGTTGTGAGCGACCGCATCCTGGACGATAAGAGCCTGCACCCGCTCCGGGTTCGCCAATGCCATGCGAAAGCCAACCGGCCCACCGTAATCCTGCATATAAAGCGTGTAGTGCGACAAACCCAGCGCCTGCGTGAAACCGTCCATCACGGAAGCGATGTGATCGAAGGTGTAATCGAACTGTTTCGGGTCAGGCCAGTCGCTATGTCCGAAGCCGGGATAATCGGGCGCAACCAGATGGTAGCTGTCTGCAAGCCGTGTCAGCAGTGGCTGAAACATCCGCGACGACGACGGAAGACCATGCAGTAAAAGAATAGTGGGAGCGTTTTTCGCGGCCGCCTCTCTGTAGAAGATGGTGAGTCCATCGACCTTCACCGTGCGATAAAACACTTGTTGTTCCATGATCCCGTCCTTTTCTGAGCATTCATGCCCGAAGTGGTAGCGAGCGTCGAAAGGGTCAATCTGGCCGCATTTATCCATCCTCCGTCTAGTCTGCGACTTCGAAGATCACATCGAGTTCTATTGGCATTCCCAAAGGAAGACTGGCAACACCGATTACCAGCCGAACCGATGTTTTCTCGATTCCAAAGACATCTCGAAACAGGTCTGAGACAGCGTCCGCGACCTTGGGCTGGTCAAAGAAGTCCCCTGATGTTGCTATAAAGACTCCGAGCCGAACAACGCGAGTTACTCTGTCGAGTGAGCCGAGATGCTGCTTCGCCGCGGCAAGAATTCCCAACGCCGCCGTGTAGGCGGCATCTCGTCCGGCCTCGGTATCGAGCTCTTTCCCAAGCCGGCCAACATACTTCGGTTTGTGGTCCACAACTGGGAGCATCCCGCTAAAGAAGAGTAGATTGCCCGTCTGTACCGTCTCAACGTAAGTGCCAAGCGGCGTCGGGACGGCTGGGAGCTGGATACCAAGCTCCTGCAGTCGGCGTTCTGCGTCGCCCGGCTGCGCACCTTTACCGCTCACCATCGGCCCACATGCGCACCGTCGTCCACGTGCAGCACCTCCCCGGTTACGTGATGAGCTTCCGTCAGATAAATAACAGCCTCAGCGATGTCGTTCGGGTCTGAGATCGTGCCCATAGGGGTACGGCTCTTCAGGAAATCCTTCGATGCGTCTTTGTGCAGCGGTGTGTCCACAGTGCCGGGCGCGACGGCGTTGAAGCGGATTTTGTTCTTCGCGTATTCGCTCGCGAGGCTGAGGGTAATCGCATTCAGTCCGCCCTTTGTGAGCATCGGAATCGACGCCGGTATGCCGGCGATGGGATTGTTGGCGAGCGCCGCGGTAATGGTTGTCACGCTGCCGCCGCTGCCCTGCGACAACATCCGCCTGACTGCAAGCTGAGTAATGAAGAAGAACCCTTCCAGGTTGACCGAGACGAAGCGGCGAAACTCTTCTGCGGTGTATTCAGTAAAAGGCTTCACCGAGAAGATGCCTGCATTATTGACAACATGATCGATAGAGTCGAACTTCTCGACCGCGGCCTGTGCGACCTTCTCGGCCGTCTCTGCCTGACTGATGTCTCCGTCAAGTAACGCAAGACTCGATGAGGGCACGAAGCCAGCTTCGAAAACGCTACGCGAGGTTGCAACGACGTTATAGCCCCGATCAAGAAAGGTCTGGACGATGGCCTTTCCGATGCCTTGCGAGGCGCCGGTTACGATGACTGTCTTTTTGCTTTCCATACTTAGGTCCTCCGCGGGTTCCGCCCGGAAGAATTACAGACCAGTAGTATAGGTCACGGAATAGGGAGCCGTGGCCACGTATCAACACAAAAGTCACACTCGCTTCCAACCGACAACGCCAGTTCTTCATCTCAGTCTGAATCAACACTCCGGCTCACACAAATACATTGAGACCGGCGCCTGAGAAGACACCCCGATAACAAGTCATTCGACCTCAACTAATCCATGTTGTTCCGTTCTTGGTCGAGGACGAGCTCAAACGGGTGGGTGGTCTCCCTGAGAAGGCCCCCGATTGAAGGGTGCGGCGAATGAAAAAGAGCGGGTAAGGACCGCTACCAAAATTTTCCATTAGCAATGTGCCTGCGCGTTTCGCTTCATCTGCTGTCCTTGACCATAAACTGATCATTAGTGTGGGAGGCCCGGCATAGAAATAATCTCCCGATCCACCTATATCATCCAGGAGGTTTCCAAAAAAACGAACCATCCGGGCTGAGCGTCAGCCGTATGTCTGGTCCGTGCTCTGTCCGACCTCGATGATATAACTGTCAGGGTCACGGATGTAGCAGCGGATCTCGCCGTACTTGGGGATTGGCGCCGTGATGAACTCTGCTCCTCGGCTCTTCCATAACTCATAACATGCTTGAATATCCGCAACCCGGAGATTCAGAAAGCTGTTGATGTGATTCGGGTCTGGAACGCTGAGCGATACCGTCGGCTTATCCGGTGTTGGGCCACCCCCTACGTTCACAATCATCCAGATATTCGCGAGTTGAAGGTACCCAGGCGCGTTGCCGTCGCCTCTGCTCAGAATGCGCGCACCGAAGACCTTCTCGTAGTAATCGAGCGATCGGTTGATGTCGCCCACAGTTAGAAATTGTGCGATGCTCATCCCTTCTCGCGGGGGCATCTCATAGCTCTTCTGGTCGATTTGTACGCTGCTCATTGACGGCTCCAATTCCGATAAACGGTGCTCATCTGGGCGGGTGGCCCACACCTGCTTGATTTTCAGGCGGCATCAATGAAAAAACCGCCCAACGTGGTCTTCATCGATATTTACGCCCTCCAGGCCTGTCGTCCCTTTCTCAAGTAGCTCTTTCTGGGCGTCCCGATTCTTATGCCGCTGACTTCTTCTTCGCATCGAGTGCCGGCAAAAGAAGCTTCAGAAGCGCTTCATCAGAGAACGGATTCTGACCTGAGATCAACTCGCGATCTCGAAGGACGTAGCTCTTCCATGGAGCGACCACACTTACGTCACCGCCCGCAGTACGCAAGGCGAAGTCCGGATAGAAGAGAACCTTGCCACCAATCTCAAGCGGCTCCCGCTGCTGTTCTTCCGCCGTCGAAAAGATGGTCATCTTATATCCAGAATAGATCCAGCCTTGAGCCTTTGCGTGCGCTCCAGCGGCATCGCCCGCACTCAGCGCGGCAACCACCTCCGTCGAATTCGGAAGCGCCGCGAGAAGTGAAATTGGGCCATGGCAAAGCACAGCCGTAGGCTTGGATGTTTCGTGAAAGTGTCTCAGCACTATGCCGGCATTGGGATCATCGAGAAGATCGATCATCGGACCATGGCCGCCGGGGACGAAGACAGCGTCATATTGATCCAGACCTGATGCGATGACATCCGCGATGCGGGATGGATCTCTGAGCCCAGTCAGGCCGTCGCGGAATATCATATAGTCCTGTAGCTTGGCCGCGTCCCCTCCAAAGAAATCGGCGACCTCTGAATGCACATCCACTTGGGGCGCGTTGCCTTTGGGGTTGGCGAAGGTGATTTCGTAGCCCTCCTTCATCAGGCCGCGAACCACAACCGTCAGTTCGTTGAGGTAGTAGCCGGCGCCGGTATAAACCTTGCCATCTTTCAAGGGCAAACCGCGACCGCTCGAGACCAATACCAGGATTTTTCCTTTTGTTGCCATTTTGTTCTCCTCTTTGAAATCGAATTCTGTTCTGCTGAATATGAGCTAACTCATCGCCCGCGGCTTCCTCCAAAGTGCGCAAGGATGCGCCACCGCGGTTGATGTGAGTTATGCCCGGGGAATCTGAACATCAACCACGACTGATTCGGTACCCAATGCGGATACAGCGCCGTCATCTGATCGAACAGCTCCCGGTCGGATGTCGCCGTTTTCTGTAGCCGGTCAAAATCCTGCAAGTAACGCTTGGTGTCCTGGGTCGTCGAGGGAGAGTCGGGCTCGCCAGGCTTCTTGTGACCGGCGACAACAATCGTCGGGTTCAGAGCCGCTAACCGGTCTAGCGCCGCGATCCGATTGTTTCGGCTCTTCGGGGGTGGTGTCGCCGACGTACATGCGGCATTGGTTGTACACAACGTCGCCAGCGACGATCAGTCCGATTGATGGAACGTGTAGAGACGTCGAATCGGGACAATCGGTGCGGCCCTGCTCGATGATGCGCAATTCGTGGCCCTCAAGCGTGAAGGTGTTGCCCCCATAGGGCTCAGGTGAGACCAACTTCGTCGGCACTTGCCCAGGAAACAATTGGCGGGCGAACTGGCTCAGCGGAGGAACAAACGACGACTGCATGGCCTCCACGGTCTTCGGCGTTGCTATCGCCCGAGCGCCTGGGAAACGGTCGAGGAGAACGCTCAGACCGTAGAAATGGTCGAAATGACCGTGCGTTATATAGATGGTCTCCAAGTTGCGGTTGTGCAGCGCAACCCAATCCGCGAGAGCCTCCGCTTCAGCCACTGTCCCCATTGCGTCCACCAGCACCGCGCCGTGCTCGCCGAAGATCAACGTGGACGTGATCGGATCGAAGCCGAGCGGCTCGCCGAAGGGCTTTGGCCGCTCGCCGACCATAGCCTTTCCCGGAGCGGTAAAAATGTTCACGCTAAGCGTGTTCGACGCGATGGGCGCGGTCACACGCGTGGTCTCTTTCAGTCCATTTGTGCCGCCCATTTGGTACTCCCTTCGATGTCAGAGCGAGGGCCGTGAAGACGACATTAGCAGAAGCGCAACGACGAATCCATTGGACGAACGTATCGATCAATACCAAAGTATTGTTTGGACGTCAAGATCAAGAACGGGCATGGTTATATCCCAACGGGCGCCGCTGGACCTGCTGTGGGTGGAAATGCCAGGAAGAAGACGGGCCGCGATTTCTTTTGCTGGTTCTCAGCGCTCAAGCTACTTGAAAACGGCGTTGTGAGTAACTTGCCCGGATATAACTCCCGCCGCTGCCTCAGTTGGTGACAAATTGCCAATGCGCGTTTCGAGGGTAGACCATCCTGGAAACGTGCTTTGCCTTGCTGGCAACAGTTGGTATTTCAAGGTAAGGAGAAGAAGTGCAAATCTAAACTACCGATACTTGGACTGCAGTCGGCCACACACAGTCTCAAAGCCATCGCCCGAGGAGGATGCCCGACCACTCAGCGTTATAGCTGTCTTGTTTGACCCCTCGGCGCATCCTCGGTGACAATCGAGTTTGATCCAGTAGATTGTGGATGATAGGTGTGATCATGACTCATGACGCTGCTGTATTGAAAGCCGCCGAAATCGCCAGCCGCGTGCTGGCGCCGTCTGCGGGGCAAAACGACAAGGCGGGGCGATTCTCTACCGACGCTATCGAGGCCCTTGGTGAGTCTGGGCTACTTGGGCTGCTGCTACCCGAGGATTTTGGCGGTTCGGGGCTAAGCCCCCGCACGTTTGCCGTTGTGATGGCGACGCTCGCCGAGGCAGATGCCGCAGTCGCTATGGTCTACCTGATGCACATTCTCGGCACTGCGACCATCGTGTCGGCGCGCCCAGAAGCGAAGGAGACACTCGTGCCCATCCTTCAGGAGATTGGTGCGGGCCGCCATTTATCCACTCTCGCCTTCAGCGAAGCCGGCTCGCGCAGCCATTTCTGGGCTCCTGTATCCCGCGCGCATCGTAATGGTGACGGCGTGCGCATAAGCGCCAAGAAATCTTGGGTGACCAGCGCGGGTCATGCGCACAGCTACGTCGTTTCTGCGCTCGCCCCTCAAGGGACGGGACCTACCGATTCAACCCTCTATCTCCTTGGAGCGGACACGCCTGGCCTTTCCGTTGCGGGGCCCTGGGACGGTCTGGGACTTCGAGCCAACGCTTCTGCGCCGATTGCGCTGGATGACTGCCATGTCGCCTCCGATTTTCAGCTTACGGAAGATAGCGCGGGTTTTCCGGTCATGCTCAACATCGTGCTCCCACTCTTCTGTTTGGGGACAGCAGCGGTGGCCCTGGGATTATGCCGGGCGGCAGTCGCTGGAACTGTGTCGCATCTCAAGAACGCGAAGTTTGAGCATCTCGGCCAAAGCCTCGGCGAGAGCCTGCCAACCCTGCGCGCGCAACTCGCCGCGATGCAGATTGATACCGACGGGCTGTCGGCACGCATCGACGATCTGGTCGAGCATCTTGAAAAGCCGCGCGATACGACCATGCTGCGTGTTCTTGAAACCAAGGCTGCCGCAGGCGAGGTCGCTATCAGTGTCACCTCGGCAGCCATGCGCGTTTGCGGCGGTGCGGCGTTCTCAAAACATTTGAGCATCGAACGCCTGTTCCGCGACGCGCACGCAGGCGCTGTGATGGCGCCAACGGGCGATGTTCTGCGCGAGTTCATTGGGAAGTCGCTGCTCGGAATGCCGCTCTTCTAAAAGCGAAACGCCGGTGAAACGGATAGACTTTTGTGAACGCGGCTGAGAAAGAATGATGGGGGAGCTATGAGCAGGACGATCTGGGTGGGAGCTGTTGCGTACAACCCGAAGGTGGTTACGATTTGGGAGCGGATGCGGAGCTATTTTCACGAGGAAGCGCATCTGCCCGTCGAGGTCGTGCTCTTTCAGAGCTACGAGGCGCAGGTCATGGCGCTCCTAGCCCAGCCGGGAGACGGTCTGCCGCGTATCGATATTGCCTGGAACACGAATCTTGCTTACCTGCAAGCGGATGAGTTGAGCGGCCACGCCTGCCGAGCGGTTGCCATGCGCGATACCGATCTCGGCTGGATGACAAAGATCGTCGCCGCGAGCGGAGGTTCGATCGCGACGCTCGCTGATTTAAAGAATCGAACACTCGCGCTGGGCAGTCAGGACAGCGGGCACGCGGCGATTCTGCCGGTTCACTTTCTGGAGCAGCAAGGCATGCGCGAGGGCAGAGACTACCGCACGCTGCGCTTCAACAGCGATGTAGGCAAACATGGCGACACCGGGACCAGCGAAGTGGAGGTGGTGCGGGCGGTCCTCGACGGTCGAGCAGATGCCGGCGCAATAGGCAGCCCATTCTGGAACACGGTTCAAAGCGAGCGTCTCGTCCCTGAAGGCGGCCTGCGTGAGGTATGGTCCTCTCCTGCATACAACCATTGCATGTTCACGGCCCGGCCCGATCTTGACCCGGAGTTGGAGCGGCGGTTCGCCGACGCACTTTCTGCGATGAGTTACAATAACCCTGCTCATCGCCCGATTCTCGATGCCGAAGGGCTTCAGCGTTGGCTGCCGCCTCACCTCGATGGTTACGCTGCATTGCGGCAGGCCGCGGCCCGGCAGGGATTCTTCAACCCGGTTGCCTGAAGAAAACTCATGCGCAGTTAAAGATTCTTGCCAGCTTATTCGCGTGTTCGCCTTCGCTGTCGAAGGCGCGACGAACCGCGGCGAACGACTCGGCCAGGGGGAAGATGTCGCGCGTGACAAGAAAATCAGCGTCCTGTCCCCCAACCGGATGCCAGTACACGCCCTCGGATGTAATGGTAACTTCCGGTACGAGGTCAGCCCGGCTCAGAGCGACCCCTTCGGTTGCGGAACCGCGCAAAGCGACCCGGCGTATGACTCGATCTTCTGCGTCAACCTTCTCCTCATCGAGGAACTGACGGAACTGCTCAGCTTCGGTATCGGTAGATACAGTGGCCGCCAGGCGAACGCGAAAGCCCTGCGCACGAGCGCGCACGATCCCTTCACGCGCTCTTGCCCACGCGCCGCGGCCGCGATGGAGATCGTGCAGCTCCGGCGTAGAACTATCAAGGCTGATCTGGAGAACGATCCGATCGCGGGGTAATGCTGCCAGGCTCTCTGCGCGCCGTCCGGCAAACAGCATTCCGTTGGTCAGCACCGTGGTCGGCGCGACCGCAGCGCAGCAAGCCAGAATGTCGCCGATGTCTTCGAGCAGAAACGGCTCGCCGCCGGTGACAAAGATCTCCTCGACGCCAAGTTCTGGCGCTTCACGAGCGATCTGCTGCACCCGCGCGAAACCTAGCTCCCTTCGCGGCACGGTGGGCGAGGATCGCACGCAACAGTAGTCGCAATGCAGGTTGCAGTCGAAGTTCGTGTAGAGCCAAAGCCGCGAGCCTACTGGCCGATTGTCTTTCGGCACCGCAACAGCCCCGCACCGAAAAACAAACCGTATGCGTCCGCCTTCGGCAGCCGTTCCGAGCAGAGGATTCCCAGTGAACCGGCACCATGTCTCGAGTTCAGGGCCAATGTGCTCTTCGTCACCAATCACAGCGATCAGGTCGCCTGGGCGGCTGCGGCGCAGCACGGCGATCAACTCCGGCAGCAGGCCAGAGGCGAACGTCTTTCGTCCAATGTCCAGATCAATGTCGGCCTTCATCGGATTGTGCACATTCTACAGCTTTCCGGTGGACCCGGATGTTCGTCCTGCGTCGACTATTGCGCTTTCATCCAGGTGTTCGAGCCTGTCAGCTTGACGGCCACATTCGTAATGAAGATGTGCAGGGGTTTCCCGTCCGCTGTGCCGCGATGCTCGGTCGAAAACAGCAGAGGACCTGCTTTTTTATAGCCTGCCCACGATGCGATGACGAGTTGCGGCGGCTTGGCTCCGCCCCGGTGGTAGACAAGATATTTAACACGGTTGTCTTTGCCGACATACAGGTCCCAGGTGTCCCCGGGGGTGTAGCCGCCCGCCTCGGCAGGATACTTCACCACGACCAACTCGGCGGAACCGGTGCCCACTGGCAGCTTCTGCATCCCTCGATCGGTCACAGTGGCGCTGGTGTCCCAGTAAGCATGGAGGGGAAAGAGAAGCCAATAGTTGTCGTTGACGAAGGACGGCGCAACCTGCTCCCTCACGCTGGCAGGCTGGCTGTTGAGTTGAGACTGAACATAAGTAACTTTGACCGGCTTACCGTCTTTGTCCTTTCCCTCGTAGGAAATCTTGCCGGTCTTGGGCTCCCACTCCCACGCATGCGCAGCTTTGAAGAGTCCGGTGATCTCACCGTTCCACGTATAGCGAATCGCTTCAACTTTTCCAAACGAATCGATGCCGTAGGCCTTCGCGATCTTCTCGAGAATTGGCGGTCGATTCTGCGCCCAGGAGTCTGGAGCAGCGAACAGCATCGTGAAAGCCAGAAGGCTAATCGTAAAAAAACGGCTCAGTCTTGTCATGGGAGTCTCCCTTTAGATTCAATGGATATTTAGATTGAACGGACATTGTCCAGGATGTCGGAGAGGCACTTCGGGGCCGAATAGAAGGAAAATATTCTCCTTAGTCCGATAGAGTACCAGCGCGCCCAGCCTCCCGTCGACGGCGTAGCCAGATGATTCCAGCAGCGATGGCCACGCATCCATATTCCAGCAGCATGACCCAGACGGGCAGCGCCCCCCATGGACGTCCCAGCGTGCGCCAGTGCCACATGATGTAAGTGGGGAAGATGCTGACCGTCCAGACGATCATCAGCAGTGCCGAGGGCGCCCTCAAAAATGGTAGCAGCCAGAGAAGATACCACGGGAATACCGCAGGCGCACCCAAGAGAGTTGCTGCCATTGGCCACGCAAATAGCTCCGGAGACCCCTCAGGCGTCACTCTTCTCAGCCAGGTCGCGGTCACCAGTCCGACGAGCACCGCCAGCCCAGCCAGCAACTGCGGAGGCGCAACGCGATCGAGCATCGCAAACACGGGGCCATTAAAGCGAAAGCTCTGGACATACGTGCCAACCGAGCCTGTCGGAATGCGCCAATGATGAAGAAATGGCACATAGAGGAGCCCGACCACGGCTACCGCCAGCGCAGCGTCGCGAATGCGAATCCGCTTCCAGTAGAGGGGCAAGAGTACAACAGGAAGAAATTTCACGGCTACCGCCAGCCCAAATGCGACGGCTGCAGTCGCCCGCCATCTGCGGCTCAGCGCAGCGGCGGATACCAGCAGGAGCAGTGCACCGACAATGTCGATGTGACCGCTGCCCGCCACTTCAATGGCCAACAGCGGACTCCAGGCATATACCAGGACCAGGTGCGCGCCCTTCCGGTGATAACGCAACACGTCGAGCAGCACGAAAGCGATTGCGAGTTCGCAAATCACAAATGCTACCTTCAGTGCAAAGGTGGACTCCTGAATCGCGGTCACTGCCCGGAAGAACATCTGCGCTCCCGGTGGGTAGGGACTCGGCAGATCCGGGTTGTTCAAACTGCGGGTTTCCGGCGTATGCAACAGTTGAGCGGCGGGATCACTGGGAATCACAAGGTAGGGGTTATAGCCGAGCCTCTGCAGGCGGCCATCCCAGACATAGCGATGAATATCGTCCTCGGCGCCCGCGGGCACCCTGAGAAATTGAACGTGCCACACCGCGGCGAGGACGAGCCCAATGACGACAACGCGCCGGGAAAAGGTGGGAGTAGAGAAAAACTCACGGACCGCCAGGAGGTACACGATACTTGCAAGCGTCAAAGAGGCCATAAAGGAAGGCCCGCCTCGATCGCCGAAGTTTCGTGAGCAGATTGTGAGCGTCGCACACAACGTAGCGCCGAGTGCATAGACTCTCGACTCGGAGGTGAGTTTCACAATTTCTCCGTGTCTGTCCGTGGTCGTGGCATCACAATCTTTCGCTCGTTAAGCCACTGCGCTGTGCGTGGCGCCCTCATCGGAGCGAGACGCAACTCCGCTGCCAGGCGCACCAGGTCGTCCGCTACATCGATATCGTAAAAGGGATCGACGAGACCCACGGACAGCTCAAGCGCTTGCGCACTCGATAAGAGCCTCTCCAGTGCGCTGCTCGTGCCCATCCCGTCGCTCGCGAAAAGCGCAGGATGAGAGGTCTTTGCCCCTACGAGATAGTAGCCTCCATCGGTCGTTGGCCCCACCACCACGTCATATGCGGCCAGCATTTCAAACGCGTCTTCGAGAATAGAACGCGGCAGGTGCGGGCTGTCGCTGTTGAAGGCAATGATGCGCCGCGGATGATCTTCTGCGAAGTGCGCAAACACCGAAGTGAGACCTGCGGCAAGACCTTCACCGTTCTGTGCAACGACGCTCACTTCTTCGCCTGCCAACCGCTCGAGCTCGTCGACGTCCGATTTCGGGCACATCATGGCAACCTCCACACTCGTCAATGACCGAGCCAGCCCCAGCGTGTCGCCAAGAAGGCAGCGGTAAAAAGACGTGACAGTCTCAGGGGAAAGGCCGGGCGTCAGGCGAGTCTTCACCGCGCCCGGCCTCGGCGCTTTCGCCATGATGACCAGCACGCGATCGACGCCTGACGACCGCACCATCGTCTCGTTTGAAGGTTTCATCTTTTTGACCTGGACCTATGCTGGCCGTGATGTTCCGGCCGTTCGGTGCCGGAAAGAATAGCACACGATCAAGCTGAGAATGAACCAGGCGGCGCCGACCGTGCCCTTGAGCGTACCGCTGATCTTCGATTTGCCGATGCGCGGATAGTAGCTCACCGGGACTTCAACCACGCGAAATCCAGCCAGTGCGCCTTTGAGGATCATCTCCACCGCCCAGCCATAGGTAGTCTCTTCGAGGGCGAGCGAGCGCAGGACATCTGCGTGGCCAGCGCGAAACGGGCCGAGATCAGTGATCTCCAGTCCATAAAGAAATCTGATCAGACCAGCGGCGAAACGATTCCCGAACGCCTGATGCCAGGGCATCGCTCCCAAAGGACGCCGCCCCCGCAAGCGCGAACCCAGCGTGATGTCCGCACGTCCCTCAAGAATCGGCGCCAGAAGAATCGGCAGCTCCGAGGGCCGATCGCTATAGTCCCCATCCAGGAACACAACCACGTCGGGCGAAGCTGCCGCGGCCAGTCCGGTAAGGCACGCACGTCCATAGCCGCGGCGCGGTTCCTGAATGACGCGAGCCCCCATTCTCGCGGCGATCTCGGGCGTTCCGTCAGTCGAGTTACTGTCGACAACAATGATCTCCGTCGTGAGATCGGCTGGGAGATCCGCTAAAACGCGACCAATCGCCTGGGCTTCATTATGAGTTGGGATGATAACGGATACTCGCACGTAAGCTTAGCTCCGATTACCACCACGGGGAAGAGGGCCATCGTTGCGACAGCCACGCATCGACGCCCCATCTCCGGCCGGCGTGTCCGATGACGAGTCCAAGCGACGCAAGCACTGGAACCAGCAGTTCCCATATCCACGAGGTGCCAAACTCTGAGATCCAAAGGCTGCTGAGAAACAGAAACGCCACCAATGCGGCGGGCCGGGTCAGTAGACCGATGACAAGCAGGATGCCGAGAGCGATCTCAGTCATGGCCTGCATGGGCGCTGCTATCGCGGCATGGTTTGCCGCAAGGCCCATCACCGCCTTCCAGGCATCCGGGGAATGGCTCGACTTAATGTAGTAATGGATCAGGCCAGCGTAGCCTCCGGGGGTGTAGAGGCCTTTCCCCATGTTCTCAAAAAAGACCCACACGAACATTGCCCCAATTGTCACGCGTACCAGCGCCAGCCCATTTGCGGCAGACATCTGCCTGGGGTCGATTGGGGTAGGGCTTGCATTCAGCTCCATAGAAAACCTCCTGACCTGCGTATGCTGTACTCGCTTGCAACAGTAGCCTGTTCCGATCACATCAGACACCCTATGCGGTTCTTTGCGGTTTTGCCAGCGGATGTGCAAAGAGGACACCAGATTACACCAGCTGCCGGGAGTCCTCCCAGAATGGAGACTATTGCCGGATCATTGAACCTGGGCTGATAGCAGATTCCAAAATCGTTGGAAGGTGAGACACCCCTTGGATTGCCCGATGTTTTGTACCAGTGAAGAGTTAGTGTAGCGCATTGACCTCTGAGTTCAGATCGATGCGGGGTATGGCAGCAGGGGGAGCCGGGAGCGTAGCGACTGGCTCCCCCTGCTGGCAGGTAGTCGAAGTCAT
>NZ_DATKQC010000328.1:0-10487 GCF_035532915.1 Edaphobacter sp. | reverse complement strand
GTGCAGCAGGGCAGCCTGACGGTCGAGCGGCAGCTGGGCGCGGGCGTGGTGGGGAGCGCGACTTATCTGATGAATCTGGATCGGCAGCTGCCGGATTCGGTGGATATTAATATCGCTCCGGCCACGGGGGTTGAGATGTTTCAGTTGCAGGGCGGGACCGGTGCGCCTGGTGTGCGTGATGGCGAGATGTTCGCCGCGCTGGTCTATTCGCAGCGCGTGGATGCCAGCTATGGCCCGGTGACCGATGTGGTCTCGGACGCGAATGCGAGCTACAACGCGCTGGTGATTGAAGCGCGGCGGCGCACCGTGGGCGGGCTTGAGTTTCGTGCGAGCTGGACGTGGTCGAAGGCGATCGATTTCGGGGAGAGCAATGGATCGACGCCGCGAACGAATGGTCAGTTCGATCCGTTCGATCTGCGGTATGACAAGGGGTTGTCGTCGCTGAACTATCCGCACAAGCTGGTGATGAGCGCGGTGTGGGAGCCGAAGGTTTCGAGCGGGCGGCGATGGCTGCGAGCGGCGGGGAGTGGATGGGCGGTGGCTCCGCTGTTTACGGAGCGGAGCGGGAGGCCATATAGCTTCAATATCTACGGTGGCAGGCGCTTGGCTGGCGGCCATCAGAGCATCAACGGCTCGGGCGGCGCGGTGTACCTGCCCACGGTGGGACGCAATACGCTGCGGCTGCCGGATGCGGCGAACCTCGATCTGCGCGTGAGCCGGACGCTGCGGGCGACGGAGAAGGTGCGCGTGAAGGGAGTGGCGGAGATCTTCAACGTGACCAACCGGGTGAACTATTCGGGCATCATGCAGCGGGCGTTTCTGGAGGGGACAGCGGTGAACGGCGTGACGCCACTGGTGTTTCAGAATGCGGCCACGGTGGCGGCCGAGGGGTTGAATGTGCAGCCGTTTGGGATGTTTACTTCGGCTTCGACGGGGCAGTTGGACGAGCGTAAGGTGCAGCTTGGGTTGCGGGTTGAGTTTTAATGTTCCTTGTTCGTCGCAGGTTCAGCGTGTTGCGCCCCAAATAATGAGGACTGCTGCTGGCCGGGTGCAGAGTCGGACCGTGTGGCGAAGCGGGTGGTGGGGAAGGCGCTGGGGTAGTTCTGCTGAATCCATGCTGTCATCTTTTCGCGGATGAGGCAGCGGAGGTCGAAGCTGGAGCTTGAGTCGGGGGTGCTGACCAGGCAGCGAATCTCCATGGTGTGTTCAGAGAGATTGGTGACTTGCAGACCGCAGACTTTTTTGTCCCACTGCGGGGCGTCCTTGACGATGATGTTCAATTGCTCGCGCAGGGCTTCGACCGGGACGGAGTAATCGACGTAGAGGAAGGCGGTGCCGAGAATGTCGGCGGACTCGCGCGTCCAGTTGGCGAAGGAGTTTTCGATGAAGTAGCTGAGCGGGACGATGAGGCGGCGGAGGTCCCATATTTTGATGACGACGTAGGCCGAGGTGATCTCTTCGATGCGGCCCCACTCGCCTTCGACGACGACGACATCGTCAATGCGGATGGGCTCGGTGAGGGCGATCTGCAGGCCAGCGAGAAAGTTGGAGGCGGTGGATTTGGCGGCGGTGGCGAGCACAAGGGTGGCGATGCCGGCGGAGGCGAGCAGGCCGGAGCCGTAGTGCCAGATGCGCGGGTCGTTGAAGGTCCAGAGCAGGACGCCGATGTCGATGACGATGACAAAGGTGATGAGCATGCGCCGGAAGACCTGAAACTGGGTGTGGATGCGCCGGGCGCGGACGTTGTTGGCGGCGGTGAGGTCGTACTTGCGCAGCATGACGGCTTGCAGGACGTAGATGCAGCCCACGACGAACCATCCCAGCGCGATGACCATCGCCATGATGAAGCCGTGTTGGAGAAGCTTGTCGATGTTGGCCGGGATGGGAAGGAAGGGCAGGACGAGAAGGACGCAGGTGAGCAGGAAGATGACACGTGCCGGGCCGCCGAGATAGCGTTGCAGGCCGAGACCCATGCCGAGTGCCTGGTTCTCCTTACGCTTGAGCACGCGGAAGATGACGTAATGCACCAGGTTCGCGATGACCAGCGCGGCACAGAAGAAGAAGATCGCAGAGAACCAGGGATGTTGGAAATGAAAGATCGAATTCATCTTTAGGCTTGGATGCGGCAAGCGCAGGAGGAGTGACCTGCGCGGGCGGGCGCTCGGGGAACAGACTTTGCGGCGAAGCCTAGAATAGAAGGGTGAGCTTTACGGAACAATACGATGTGGTCGTAGTGGGCGCGGGCCATGCCGGATGCGAGGCGGCGATGGCCGCGGCGCGCATGGGGCTGCGCACGGCGATCTTTACCCTGAACCTCGACCTGATTGCGCAGATGAGCTGCAACCCGGCAATCGGCGGAGTCGCCAAGGGGCATCTGGTGCGCGAGGTGGATGCGCTGGGCGGCGTGATGGGCGAGGTGGCTGACGCCTGCGGCATTCAGTTTCGGCTGCTGAATACGTCGCGCGGCCCGGCGGTGTGGTCCCCGCGGGCGCAGTGCGACAAGGCGCTGTATCGCGTGAAGATGCGCGAGGTGCTGGAGGGGCAGAGGAATCTCTTCATCAAGCAGGCCGAGGTGGTGGACCTGATTGTGGATGAGGTGGAGGGTTCGTCGGAGCGGATTGTGCGTGGGTTGAAGCTGCGGGATGGGCGCGTGATTCACGCGGCGGCTACGATCGTGACGACAGGGACGTTTTTGAATGGGCTGATTCACTGCGGCGAGCAGCAGTACACGGCGGGCAGAAGCGGCGAGCCTGCCAGTGTTTTGCTGGGTGAGAGCCTGAAGCGGCTGGGGCTGCGCGAGTGCCGTCTGAAGACAGGAACGCCGCCTCGGCTCGATGGCCGCACGATTGATTGGACCAAGTTTGAGGAGCAGCCGGGCGATGCCGATCCCACGCCGTTCAGCTTTCGCACCCGTTCGCTGCCGCTGCGGCAGATCATGTGCCACATCGCGCACACGACGCCGGAGACGCTGCGGCTGATCCGCGAAAATGTGCATCGTTCGCCCATGTATACAGGGCAGATCGAAGGCATTGGGCCGCGCTACTGCCCTTCGATTGAGGACAAGATCGTGCGCTTTCCCGAGAAGGCGAGACACCAGTTTTTTCTGGAGCCTGAGGGGTTGAATACGCACGAGGTCTACATCAACGGCATGAGCACGAGTCTGCCGATGGAGATCCAGGCGGCGATGGTTCACTCGATTCCCGGCCTTGAAAATGCAGAGATGCTGCGGCCCGGCTACGCGATTGAGTATGACGCGATTGATCCGACGGAGTTGGACCGGACGCTGCGGGTGAAGTCGATGCAGGGTCTGTATCTCGCCGGACAGATCAACGGGACGAGCGGCTACGAAGAGGCGGCGTGCCAGGGCTTGATGGCGGGCATCAATGCCGCGCTGGCGGTGCGTGGTGAGGACGGCTTTACGCTGGATCGGACGGAAGGTTACACGGGCATCCTGATCGACGATCTGATCAGCAAGGGGACCAACGAACCGTACCGCATGTTCACTTCGCGCGCGGAGTTCCGGCTGCATCTGCGGATCGATAATGCCGACCGCAGGCTGACTCCGCATGGGCGGCGGCTGGGGCTGATCGACGATGAGGCGTGGGCGGGTTATAAGGCCAAGCAGGCGCGTGCTGTGGCGTTTGAGAAGTTGCTGGAGACGGCTCGGGTGAAGACAGGTGAGCTTCCTGCGGAGCTGGTGGCGCGGCTGGATGGCGATGGCCTGCATGTTGCCGGGCAGACGTTCGCGCAGTTGCTGAAGCGGCCCGAGGTAGTGATAGAGGAGATTGCTCCTCTGCTTCGTGATCGGCTGGCGCTTGAAGGCGATGTGCTGGCGGGTTGGGTTGCGGCGATGGATGCGCACGATGCCCACATCTCAGAATCGAGATATGGGGCACCCAACTCTGAGACACCTGCATCCGTGGCGCGGCTGCCTGCGTGGGTTCGTAATGAGATGAAGACGGTTGAGACCGAGATCAAGTATGCCGGTTATCTCGACCAGCAACGGCGCTCGATCGAGAAGCTGCGTAAGGCCGAGAAGCGCTTGATACCTGACTGGTTCGACTATGCGGCCGTGAGCGGGCTGTCGACCGAGATGAAGCAGGTGCTGTCTCGCGTGCGGCCGCAGACGCTGGGGCAGGCCAGCCGCATCGCCGGAGTGACGCCTGCGGCGGTGACGCTGATTCATGGGTTTATCGAGATTCAGGGGCGGCGACGCAGTGCGGCGGCCCAACTTAATGAATCTGCGGCTGGTCTGAACGCGTATTAACCACAGCGGTTGCAGTGGAGGTTCGAGATGCAGACGGGCAAGATGGCGATGCGGCTGGGGTGGATAGCGCTGCTGGTGTTGGCAGTGGTTGCGGTGGCATGGCGGGGAATGCAGATGACGCAGGTGAGCGCCCAGGCGAAGGCTCCCGTGCCTGTCGTCGATGCGACCAAGGCGGCGGCTCCGGGCCATGAGACGGCAGTGTTCGCGGGGGGATGTTTCTGGGGAACGCAGTCGGTGTTTCAGCGAGTGAAGGGTGTGACGGCGACGACTGCCGGGTACTCCGGCGGCTCGGCCTCGACGGCGACCTACGCGCAGGTAACGACCGAGACGACAGGACATGCGGAGTCCGTGAAGGTCGTCTATGACCCGTCGAAGCTGACCTATGGGCAACTCTTGCAGATATTCTTCTCGGTGCATGACCCGACCCAGTTGAACCGGCAGGGGCCGGATGTGGGAACGTCGTATCGTTCGGCGATCTTTTACGCCAATCCCGAGCAGAAGAAGATTGCGACCGCCTACATCGCGCAGATGACCGCGGCGCATATCTTTTCGAAACCGATTGTGACGCAGGTGGTTCCGTTGAAGGGCTTCTACGATGCCGAGTCCTACCACCAGGACTATGCGACCAATAATCCGAACAATCCTTATATTCAGGTCTGCGACCGGCCGAAGATCGAGACGTTGAAGCGGGACTTTCCTGAGCTGTTTCAGAAGTACAAAGGGGAGTAGGCGAAGCTACTGGGTAACTTCGCCTTCGGGCTCGTCAGTGGGGTTGTCGATTTCGGCGGTGAAGCCTTCGAGCAGCCGCTCAAGAAAGGCGTCCTTGTCGACGGCCTGGCCCTGCAGCTCGTGGGAGAGGGCGATGTGGCGGGCCAGATCGGCGAGGACGATTCCCCAGGCGAAGGGGTCTTCCCAGGCTCCGCTGCGAATGCTAACGTGTTGACCCTGCTCGGCGATCCAGACGCGGAGCACCTCGAAGGAGGCTTTGTCGCGCTGGGCGGCGGCCGGAACGCTAAGAATTTTCTCTGATCCCATTCTGCACTCCGTGAAAAGAGGTATCTGCCAAGCCTATAGCATCTTCCCGTCCAACTTAACTGAAGAGTAAACTCTTACAAGTCTCCGCATTTCCTCTTTATCCACAGCGCCACCTTGAATCCAACGGCACTGTGTCACTAACTTCAAGACTCCTTATGGCTACCTATCCACAAATTGTCGGCGAGCAGGAACGGCCCGCATCTCTTCATGCGGAGATGACTATTCTCGGCGCCATGCTGGTCGAGCCGGTCGCGATCAATGACGCGACCATGCTGCTGAAGACTGACGACTTCGCGCTGGACTCGCACCGCAGAATTTATTCGGTGATGGTGCACCTGTCCGAGGTTGGCCACGCGGTCGATATCGTGACCGTGGGCGAGGAGCTGCGCAAGCGCAAAGAACTGGATTCAATCGGCGGCTTGCCCTATCTCGCATCGCTGAGCGAAGGCCTGCCGAGGAAGTTGAGCATCGAGAGCTATGTGCGCATCGTGCGCGACAAGAGCCTGATGCGGCAGTTGATGGCGGTGTGCGATCTGGGCATGATCGACGCGGCCGACCAGAGCCAGGAAGCGCTCGATGTTCTGAACAACGTCAGCGGAAGGCTGATGGAGATCTCGGAGCACGCCGTGACGGGCGGTTTTTCCGACATTGGCGATATCGTGAAGTCGTCGTTCGGTTCGATCGACAAGCTGTATGAGCAGGGCCGCGAGATCACCGGCCTCGCAACGCACTATATCGAATTCGACCGCATGACCAGCGGGTTGCAGGACTCAGAGTTGATCATCATCGCGGCGCGTCCTTCGATGGGCAAGACGGCGTGGGCGATCAACATCGCGCAGAATGCGGCGGTGCATAGCGGCAAGGTGGTCGCGGTGTTTTCGCTCGAAATGTCGAAGGAGAGCCTGCTGCGGCGTATGTTGGCGTCGGAGGCGCTGGTGAACTCGCGCAAGATTCAGACCGGATTTCTGCCCAAGGAAGACAAGGGCAAGCTGCTGGCCGCGCTCGAGCGATTGATGGAGTCAAAGCTGTTCATCGACGACACGCCGGGCATCACGATGGCGGAGATGCGCGCCAAGGCGCGGCGGCTGCAACAGCAGGAGGGGCGGCTCGACCTGATCGTGATTGACTATTTGCAGTTGATGACGGGTTCGGCGAGCGGCAGCCAGAAGAAGTTCGAGAACCGCACGCAGGAGGTCTCGTCGGTGTCGCGCGGGCTGAAGGCGCTGGCCAAGGAGATGAAGCTGCCCGTGATTGCGCTGTCGCAGCTCTCGCGTTCGAGCGAGCAGCGCGGCGGCGACAAGAAGCCAATGCTGAGCGACCTGCGCGAGTCGGGCTCGATCGAGCAGGATGCTGACGTGGTGGCGTTTATTCATCGCGACAGCTACTACAACAAGGACGAGAACGGCGACGAGGATCCGGAGTCGAAGGGCAAGGCCGAGATCATCATCGCCAAGCAGAGAAACGGCCCGACGGGCAGCGTGCATCTGGCGTATCTGGCGGATTACACGCGGTTTGAGAATCTGCAAGGCGAGGGTGGCGGCGGAGGCTACTGATCTCCTGCCTGGCTTATCCGTGCGATAGCCGCGCAAGGCCCAGAAATTGTTTCGAGTTATCTTCGCCGTACGAATCTCAAACCCTACTGACATAATGCTGTCAGCAGCCCCTGTTTATGCTTGGTCTCAAGTCAGCCGATTTTGAGGAGAGCGACATGAGCAACACGACCACCGTTCGCCAGAATGCCATCAACTGGTTCGAGATTCCTTGCGCAGATCTCGACCGCGCCACGACCTTTTACGAGACCCTGCTGGACGCGAAGATGCAGCGCCAAACCATCGGCGTCCCCATGTCCCTGTTCCCCGTCGATGAGTCCGGGACCGGAGGGACGCTGGTGAAACGGGTCTTCCATAAACCGGGTGCGACCGGCCCGATGGTCTACCTGAACTGCGACGGCGATCTCGACGCCGTGCTCGCCAGCGTTCCCAGGGCAGGCGGCCTTGTGCTGATGCCCAAGACCGAAGTCCCCGGCGGATACGGCCACTTCGCCTGCCTTCGCGATACCGAAGGCAATCACATCGGTCTGCACTCCCACTAAGATCACACTTATGCGACGTGCCGACCGACTCTTCCGCATCGTGCAGTTTCTGCGCCTCGGCCGTCTGCTGACGGCGCAGAAGCTGGCTGAGAAGCTCGAGGTCTCGCAGCGCACCATCTATCGCGACATTCAGGATCTTCAGCTTTCAGGCATGCCGATTGAAGGCGAGGCAGGAGTCGGCTATACGCTGCGACGCGATCACGACCTGCCTCCGCTGATGTTCACCCGCAGCGAACTCACCGCGCTGGTGTTGGGGATGCGGCTGGTCAGCGCGTGGGGCGGCGCGGAGAATGTGATTGCTGCCAATCAAGCGCTGCAACGGATCGAGGCGGTGTTGCCTGCGGAGCTGCGCAACGATCTCGACTCCATCCTGCTGTTTGCGCCCGGTGGCTTGCACATGGCGCAGCATCTGCGCGAACGAATCGACATCCTGCATGCGGCCTGCATCGCGAAGCGTGCCATCGAGTTTGGCTATGCTCGCGAAGACGGTGAGCGCAGCAACCGTGCGGTGCTGCCGTTGGCGCTCGCCTTCTGGAGCGGGGTGTGGACGCTGGCCTCGTGGTGCGAGCTGCGCAACGACTTCCGCGCCTTTCGCATCGACCGCATGGAGGACGTGCTTGTGCTGGAGCGCACCTTCGTTCCGCGCAAGGGGCAGACGCTCGAAGACTTTATCCGCGCGGCGACTCCGGAGAACGAGCGCCTGCCGGGACGCCAAAGTCTGGTGACGGGCGCCAATTAGCGCGGCGATTAGGATAGTAGCTGTGAAGAGCTGGATAGAGATCTCAGAAGAGCGACTGGTGGCGAACTACGCTGCACTCGCCAGGGTCGCGGGCGAGGATGTGACCGTGATGGCGGTCATCAAGGCCGATGCCTATGGACACGGCGCGAAGGTTTGCGCGCCGGTGCTGGCCCATGCCGGGGCCGTGTGGCTGGGCGTCACCGACGCCGACGAGGGAGTCGCGGTTCAGGCTTCGCTGGCCGGAGTTTCACCCGAGCATCAGCCGAAGATCCTGGTTATGTCGGGGCTGCTCGAAGACGATGCCGAGACGGTCGTGCACCACGGGCTGACTCCAGTGGTGTGGACGCGGCAGCAGATGCAGTGGCTGGCCGACGCGGTGGCGCGGCTGGGCGCGGAGCCGCTGGCGGTTCATCTGGAGATCGACACCGGAATGGCGCGACAGGGCGTTGTGCCCGGCGAAGAACTGCGTGGGCTGCTAGCCTGGCTTGCCGGACAGAGCGACCTGCGGCTGGAGGGCGTGATGACGCACTTCGCCTCGGCGGAGGTTGCGGACTCGCCGCTTACGCTCATGCAGCGGGAGCGGTTTGAGCAGGCGATGGCAGAGGTTGCTGCGTCTGGTCTGCGTCCGGTCTGGGTCCATGCCGGAAACTCTTCGACAGTCGATAACAGCGCCTCGAGCGGGCATGATCGCGGCGCGCTGATCTGGCTGCGCGAAGTTGCCGCGAGCGCTGGCGCACGGGCGATGGTTCGTAGCGGGATTGCGCTTTATGGATATTGTTTGCCGGTCGAAGGCGGCGGCGCGATGGTCGAGCCCGAGCTGCGTCCGGTGATGGCATGGAAGACCCAGGTGATCGGCGTGCGCGAGGTCAAGGTGGGTGACACCATAGGCTACAACGCCATCTATACCGCACAGAGGCCGATGCGGCTGGCACTGTTGCCGGTCGGCTATGCGGACGGGCTGCGGCGCGAGCTTTCGGGATCGGACGCCGCGTCGGGTGGATGGGGCATGATCGGCGGCCAGCAGGCGATGATCGTTGGCCGGGTCTCGATGAATCTTACGATTGCCGATGTGACCGGGATTGCCGGCGTCAACGTTGGCGACGAGGTGGTGCTGCTCGGCGATGGCATCACGGCGGACGACCATGCCCGGCTGGCGCATACGATTGCGTATGAGATCGTGTGCGGCATGAGGGCTGAGTCGCGGCTGGCGAGCTAGCGCATTCTTTGCACCTTGTTGCGCCTTGTCTCGCAGCCAGTTAAGATCGGCTAAAGAGAAAAGAGGGACGAGTTCATGGAATCCACCACAACGGCGCGGCGCACGGAAGATATCGCGCTCGATCTGCTGAAGTTTGTCGCAGCCCAGGCCAATGTCGGCAGCAAAGGCGGCGGTGCGACCGGCTTCGGCGTTGCCGCGACCGCAAAACCGGAGGACCAGGTGACTCACCTGCTCGAACTGTATGCGCGTTGCCGCCAGGCTGTCGAAGCTCCTATTAAATAAGTGGCAGGTACGAGTCCACTGCGTGTCGCTGTCGTCGGGGCTGGAGCCTTCGGGCGCAACCATCTCCGCGTCTATCGCGAGCTTCAGGATGCTGGCCACGAGGTTCAGCTTGTCGCTGTCGTCGATCAGAGTGCGGCGGTTGCGGCTGAGGCTGCGGCCAAGTTCGGCGTTCCTGGCTTCGATAGCGTTGCGGCCTGTCTGAGTTCGGTGGGCAGGCTCGATGCTGCTTCGGTCTGCGTGCCTACGGTGCATCATGCGACGGCTGCGGAGCTTTTGCTGGCTGCGGGCGTCGATCTGCTGGTGGAGAAGCCTCTGGCTGCAAACCTTGCCGATGCTGACCGGATTCTTGAGCTGGCGCGGAAGCATCAACGCGTTGTGCAGGCGGGACATCTGGAGCGGTTCAACCCTGCGGTGACGGCGGCGCGACGGCATCTGCACCGTCCCATGTTCTTTGAGGCGCACCGGCTGAGCGTGTTTACGCCGCGGTCGCTCGACGTGGACGTTGTGCTCGACCTGATGATCCACGATCTGGATATCGTGTTGAGCCTGGTGGCTTCGCCGGTGCGCGAGGTGCGTGCGGTGGGGCTGCCGGTGCTCTCGAACAAGGTGGATATCGCCAATGTTCGGCTGGAGTTCGAGAACGGTTGCGTCGCCAACTTTACCGCCAGCCGCGTGAGCACGGAGCGTGTGCGGAAGCTGCGGTTCTTTCAGCCGCATCAATATCTGTCGCTCGATTTTGCACGGCAGGACCTGCTGCTGATCGACGTGGCGGCTGCGGCTGGAATGGATCCCGCCCAACTTGCGGCGCTGGCTGCTATGTCGCAGGCCGCAGGGCAGCATCCTTCGGCGGGCCTCT
>NZ_DATKQC010000327.1:0-6257 GCF_035532915.1 Edaphobacter sp. | reverse complement strand
GCACGATCTTCTCAGTGTCGCGCGAGTCGCCTGTCAGTCGCCGTCATTTCCGGAGGCGATTGGCCGCAGTTCGAAAAGCAACTGCTCTCCAATCTTCCCCACGACGAAAGACTGAGCCGTCTGTCAGTACTTCCTACATGTGGAACAAAGTTCTTTCAATATTCGGCCGACTGGAAAAAGCTTTATTCGGAAGATTTCACCGCGGACGAGAAGAAAAAGATCGTCGACTCTCTGAATGCAGCGTTCCAGACAGCGGGCTATAAGGTCGAAAAGGTCTGGGGAGAGGTAATTGAAGACCGGGGAAGCCAGATCACGCTGTCCGCATTAGGTCAGCAGGCGCCTCTGGCAGAAAAAGAAAAATGGGACCCAGATTTCGCCAAGCGGAAGAAGATCAAAGCGATCCTTGGCCCGTTGATTCCCGGGTTCTCTGTTCGGCTTGGAGGCGCGACATCCATTGATGTCACCAAGCCTGGCATCGACAAGGCCTACGGGATTAGAAAGCTGCGAGACATTCTGAGAATTTCATTGAAAGAAATGATTTACGTCGGCGACGCCTTGTTTCCAGGAGGAAACGATTATCCCGCTGAACACGCAGGCGTCATCTCCATCCCGGTACGAGGACCCGAGGATACGAAGCGGGTGATCGAAGCCATCATCGCTTGCTTAGGCGGCGATCAGCAGGCTGACTTTCCGGCAGGAATTCGATGAGCGGGTTAAAGCTGGAGCGCCTGGGGATGGTGATCGAGCCGGAGCCTGGCAATCCCCAAGAGGTCGAAGGTGTTCTCAATCCGGCTGCGGCTCGTGGACCCGATGGTCAGCTCTACCTTTTTCCTCGTCTGGTCGCGAAAGGAAATTACTCGCGCATCGGCATTGCACGAGTGCGGTTCAATGCAGCCGGAGACCCGGCAGGCATCGAGAGGCTTGGCATCGCACTGGAGCCGGAAGCCGATTATGAGCGGCGGCCCGGCGGGGGCGGTGGCTGCGAGGATCCTCGTATCACCTTCGTGGAACCACTCAAGCGCTACATCATGGCCTACACGGCATTTTCGTCCCGAGGCCCACGGATCGCCCTGGCCCTGTCGGAGGATCTCTTCCACTGGCACCGCTTGGGGCTCGCGACGTTTGCTTCGTCCGACGGCATCGAATTCGGCAATGTGGATGACAAGGATGCCAGCCTCTTCCCTGTCGTCATTCCCGACCCGTCCGGGCAACCGGAATTGGCGATGCTCCATCGGCCGCTTTTCCCGGGAACTCGTCCGGAGGAAACTGCTTGCCGCCCCGCTCCCCGTCAGGTGGATATCGATAGGGAAAGCATCTGGATTTCATACTGTCGAATGACACCTGACCACAAGCCATTTCGCACCGGCCAGTTTACCTTTCATCACCGGCTGGCGGCTCCGGTCTCGCCCTGGGAGCGGCTCAAAATCGGCGGCGGCACTCCGCCCATCCTGACCCGGCACGGATGGCTGATTGTTTACCACGGCGTCAGCGATCTGGCAGAGCCGAACGACGTAGCGCACCAGCTGTGCTACTCGGCTGGGGTGATGATATTTTCAAAGGAACATCCGCTCGTGATCCGCTATCGTTCGGCGGAGCCGGTGTTGAAGCCAGAGTCGCGTCAGGAACGCCACGGGACCATCGACAACGTCGTGTTCCCCACTGGCATCGACCGGCGCGACGATCTTGGCTCACCGAATCGCTTCGACGTCTACTACGGGATGGCTGACAACCGAATTGGCGTGGCGCGCCTCGACATGCCGAAATCCCTCCCGCCGGGAGGAGACGCCGACCCGCCCGAAGCAACAGTATGATGCGCTCGATGCCTCGTGATCGGTTAACAGGGTATTGCTACAAGCCGCTCTCAGAACCGGCATCAGAGTGCGAATCCAACCACAGAAGTAGACCACGGATGCTACCAGTGGCCATTGCAACGCATTCATCAGCTGCTCCGTAATAGAGGTGAATCGTATCTCCATCCGCGCCGATGGTTTGTCCGCACGGAAATACGACATTACTCACGTCTCCTTCTCGTTCGTACCTGGCTTCCGGACCGAACATCCAGGAGTTTCCTCGTTGCAGGCAGATATCTGGTTTCTCGAGATCAAACAGCGCCAGGCCCAGACGATAGATACCGCCGGCTGCTGTCTGCCGAACGCCGTGATAGATCACCAGCCAACCCTTCACCGTCTCAATCGGCGGCGAGCATAGCCCAATCTTGTTCGCATCCCACCATCCGCCGCGCCGTGCCGCAAGCATCACCTTATGACTGCCCCAATGCCGCAGATCCGGCGAATAGGATATCCACATGTGAGCGCCAAGTGTCGTAACTGGACGATGGATCAGAGCCCAGAGGCCACCGATTTTCCAAGGCAGCAGTGCGGCATCCTTGTCTTCCGGTTGCATGATCACACCATATCGCTCAAAACTCTTGAAGTCCTTGGTGAGTGCGAGTGAAACTCCCGGACCACCTTGCGCGAAGGAGGTATAAGCAACTACATATTGCTCAAGCTCTGGGACATATGTGATGCGTGGATCTTCGATGCCCCAGATCTCTTCGGGATACTCGCGAGGATTTGGCATCAATGTCGGTCGGGAATCGATGCGCCATCCATCGATTCCATTCGCTGAACGAGCAGCGCAAAGGTGCGACAAGCCAGTGCGCTCTTCAACTCGGCAAAGCAACAAGGTGTCTCCGTCGGCCAACCTTGTTGCGCCAGCATTGAAGACACTGTTAATGGGATATGGCCACTGTTTCCGAGTGAGGATCGGGTTGCCGGCATAGCGAGTGAATAAGGGAGCCTCTATACTTCCGGCCGGTTCCTGCTGTTCATTCTTGACATGCTCGGGCGCTATCGGGGAAGGGATCATAGGATTCAAAGCGAGACACTCATTTCCTGATGCTGTTTTTCTGCGGTTGGTATTTCTATACTCTGCATTTCCAGCAGAGCCATCAGAAACGAAAGAGTCGATTCTGCTCCCTGGTTTTCATTGACGCGATCTGGATGAAGCCCGTCTCTACACCCGCCAGTCGTGGGGTCGTAGAGCGGAACCTGTAGGTCGTTCTCTCCAAGGAACCAGCGAAATGCACACCATGCCTCCTCAAGCCAGAACTTTTCGTTTGTAAGCCGGTATGCCTGAAGGTAAGCAGAGATGGCCGCACAGGCCTCGATGGGCTGCTGATCGAAGCGAGCCTTCTCGCCGCCCTCTGCGAAGAACCCCAGCGAGCCAATCGGCACGAAGGTTTTTTCATCACCGCGATGCTGCTCAGCGACAAGCCATTGGAGCGATCGGATCCCCACCTCGACCATCCGCTTGTTTTCGCTTCGCCATCCTGCCAATAGCAGCGCCTGTGACAACCTCGCGTTCGAGTAGGAAAGACTGCGTTCAAACCAATGCCACGTCTCCGTATGAGCGCGCTCATAGATGTCCAGTAGCCGGTTTGCCAGCGCATTTCGAATCCCTTGGATCACCCGGTCTCCCGGGAAGCAGTCCAGATAAGCCTGCATTCCCAAGATGGAGAATGCCCATGCGCGCGGGCTGGTAAAAGTCAGAGTCGCCGGCACCGCGGCCTCGAAGAGCCTGCCTGTCGCGCCTCTCAGTCCTACATCGTCCGAGTGGCAAAATACCGTTCCCAATGCCCATAGGGCGCGCCCGTGGCTGTCTTCGGTCCCAACCTCTTCCTGCCACTTACGGTCGTAACTCAGAAAATTTCGGAACCTGCCTGTCTTTTCCTGAAACGCAAACCATAGGAACGCAAGATATCTGCGGGATAGCGCCGCGTGTGGATGGAGGTAGGACCGAGGCGAACCGTTCAGCAGCGTTGCAACAACTAGCGCGCGCGCGTTGTCATCCGTCGTATAACCCTCAAGGCAATTGGGCACAGAAAATATGGCGTGCTGCAAAATGCCCGTGTCGTCAGTCATGCTGGACAGGTGGGACGTATCCATCAGCGGCAATCTATCGATCGCCATGGCTGCAAGTATCCCCCGAATCGCAGCTCGCGGTCGCGACATCCGTTCGACACGCGCCCGTTGGAAACTGGCCATATAAGCCTGCGCTGTCTTTTGCCATGTTGTGCCACGTGAATAAAGATAAGCTCGCTTTCGCAGAGCATTTCGTTCGGTATCGTTCTCCAATAGCCTGTTCGCCGCATCTGCGATGGACGCCGGGTCGTCGAACGGAACGAGAATGCCGCGCTCCTGGGCCAGAAGTTCTTTGGCATGCCAGTATGGAGTGGAGATAATCGCCTTCCCTGCACCGAGCGCAATTGCGAGCGTGCCGGAAACAACCTGGGCTTCCTGGCGATACGGAGTAATGTAGATGTCCGCGGCGCCGACGTGCTCGATCAATTCTTCCGCGCTCACGAAACGGTTGTTGAAGACGACCTGGGAGGCAACACCCAATTCCACCGCCAGCGCCTGCAACTCTTCGCGATATTTTTCCCCCTCATGGCGCCTGATATGGGGATGCGTTGCTCCGGAAACGATGTACACCAGGTTTTCGTGTTTCTTGAGGATGGCCGGCAGCGCGCGGATCACGTTTTCAATTCCTTTATTCGGCGACAGCAAGCCGAATGTAAGGAGTACGGACTTTCCCTCGGCGTCAAACAAATCCTTGAAGTAATTGGGATCCATGAATGGCATATCTGGTACGCCATGAGCAATGAGGTCGATCTTTTCACTTGGCACGTCATACACATCGCGCAGAAGCCGCGCCGCGTGTTCACTCATCACGATTAGACGATCCGAAAATTGGGCGATCTCGGCAAGTACTGCGCGCTGATGGGGGTCCGGCTCACGCAGGACCGTGTGAAGCGTCGCCACCAATGGCATTTTTAATTTGCGAAGCAACGTAAGGATGTAGCTGCCCGCTACTCCGCCGAAGATGCCATATTCAAATTGCAAGCAGACCAGGTCATTCCCATTGAAGTTAAGAAAGTCAGCAGCCCGTTCATAGGAGGCCTCGTCTTCCTGGGCCAATTCCAGCCGTACCTGCTCAGGATATTGATAGCTTGACTCCGGGTCGTTGACCGGAATCGCAAAGAGACGACCGGGGCCGTATTCTGCTGCGATTGCAGTGCACAGGTCTGTTGTGAACGTGGCAATGCCGCATTGTCTCGGCAAATAATTTCCGATAAAGGCGATGCGGGTCGGCAGTGATAGCGGATGAGTATCCACCGACGCAGACTCGGACATTTCTTCGTTATGAACTATTTCCGAGAAAGACATGTCTTCCACTTTCATGCGAACTGTGGTCTACACTCGCTATCGGTCGCACCGCCGCTTCCGAGCATGTTGACTCCTAACTTCCCTGTATCAGGCAGGAATATTCACCATCGCATGCAGCCTTTATTTTAGTCCTGCTGCTCCTGCTGTGCGCAGACAGGAGCAGCAATCCCAAGGGGCAAAAACAGAATGGCTGTGCTGACCGGCCCCCGAATTATGTACCAGTCGATATGAGAGTATCTGGTTGAGGTTGTCGGCAAAGCGTTGCCGAAGCCTGTTGTGCTGACTGAATTTGTCGCAACGCCCGGCTCGCTCACGCAACGGGCGGCCTGTTTCGGAATCGAGAAGTAAGGAGTATCGTCTACGAGTAAGGATATTTTATGGCGTTGACTGCAAAGATCACCAGTAAAGGCCAGATCACCGTGCCCAATCAAGTTCGCCGCGCCTTGGGCGTTGGTGCGGGCGACCGGCTCGCGTTTGAGGAGCGGGCGGGAGAAATGCGCGTCGTGCCGATACGCGCGGAAAGCCCTTTTGAGCGGTACCGTGGCATGGGTAATCCGCAGATCGGTTCCGGCAAGCGGGCGATTGCGAAATGGCTACGCGAGCTGCGCGGCGAATGACGACAGCCATCGACACCAACGTTCTGGTTGCGCTCTGGGACACGGATCCGCAATTGAACAGCGCCGTTCATAAGGCCCTTGATTCTGCTCAGGCGCGGGGCGCACTTGTTATCACTGGGGCCGTCTACGCAAAGTTGCTGGCGCTTCCAGGACGCACGGAAAAGATGCTCGATGAGTTTTTTGGCGCAACGGGTATTCTCGTCGAGTGGCAATTGAGCGAACAGATATGGCGTACAGCGGGCAGAGCCTTCCAGGAATATGCACGCCGACACAGTAAAAAGAAGGCTGAAATGCCGCGCCGGATACTTGCAGATTTCTTAATAGGCGCACACGCAGCCGTCCATCACTATCCACTGCTGACTCTTGATCGGCGCCTCTACAGAGCGGCTTTCCCCAAGCTGAAAATTGTGGA
>NZ_DATKQC010000326.1:0-2278 GCF_035532915.1 Edaphobacter sp. | reverse complement strand
CTCTAATTTCCATCCCCGGAAAGCGGGCAACCGCTGCTCCGCAAGCTCCAGAATTGGCCGTTCGATCGAAGGTCCGTCATCGACACGGGCGGGATATCGATACGCCAGAACGATTGCGCGGGAGCCTGCAAAGTAAGAACTACGGCGGCACGAACCACTGCGGGATGCGTGACGGCCAATGTGTGACCTGAGCTGTGCTGCCCAGTCAGCCAGCACTCGATGCGGGCGAGGAAGTTCTGAATAGACTCGCCGCCATGCGGCGCAGCATCAATATCGGTGAGCCATCGACGGACGCCATCCGGGTCAGTCGATTGAACCTCGTCCAAAGATTTCCCTCGCCACGAGCTGTAGTCCAAGTCCTTTAATTCTGCGGAAAGGATCGGGTCGAGTCCCATGGCCATCGCTGTCTGCCTTGTTCTCTGCTCAGGTCCAGCGTAGACCTGACGAACTTGCGGCGGAATCCAGCCAATCGACCTAAGTTTTTCAAGTTCGCGTGGCTCAATGGGTTCATCGAGAGGAAAGGCTGCTCTCCGCACAGCCGCGGTCGCCGCGTGACTGATAAACGTGATCCGTCCCGGCAGATATGATTCTCTCAAAGTGTCGCCCCAAGAAAGCCTACCATTGTGCCGGTGCAGCGGCCTTGACACCCCTTGGGTGGTTCACTACGCTCTTGATTAAGCAATACTTTTAGGAGACTTTTATGCCTCAGCCCCTTGTCGGCTCGATTCCCCAGCCCGTATCTATACCGGCCATTCCGCTGCGCGAGTTCTTGCCTTGGGCTTTGTTCGGCGGCTTATTGATGCTGCTTCTGATCTACTTCGTCGGGGCGGAACAGGGAGCCACTGCCCTTATTCATGGCCGCATGGTTCACGAGTTTGTCCACGACGGACGCCATCTCCTTGGTTTCCCTTGTCACTAACCAACCACTCATGACTGGTACGCTGCTTCTTCGCGGTATGCTGGTCGGCCTCGTGGCCGGCCTTCTCGTATTTGCGTTCGCTCGGTGGGCCGGCGAGCCGCAAGTCGATCGGGCAATCGCCGTTGAAACCAGCATGGATCAGACGAAGGCTGAACCGCCCGAGCCTGAGATGGTCAGTCGCAAGATTCAGAGAGGCATCGGACTTCTGGCCGGCGCTGTGGTCTACAGTTCAGCTCTTGGAGGCATCTTCGGGCTGGTCTTCGCCTTTTCACAGGGCCGTTTCAGCGTGCCCAGTCCCCGTGCGCTGGCACTATGGATTGCAGTTCTGGGATTCATCTCCGTAGCATTGGTCCCTTCCCTTAAATATCCGGCGAACCCACCGTCTGTAGGCAGTCCAGAGACAATAGGAATGCGGACCGCGGCGTACTTTCTTGCTATTGCAATATCGATAGCGTCTATGACGCTTTCGCTGCAACTGGCCCGTCGCTTCATCCGGCGATTCGGCGTCTGGAACGGCTCTTTGCTGGCGGCGTTTCTGTTCGTCTTGCTGACCGTGACGCTTTTGAGTTTTCTGCCAGTGATCGATGAAGTACCGCAGGCCTTTCCAGCGAGTTTGCTCTGGAAATTCCGGATCGCGTCCGGGGAGATGCAGTTGCTGCTTTGGAGCACACTCGGGATACTCTTCGGCTGGTTGACCGAACGCGACCGGGCCACGCACACGCTGGTTCGTTAGAACAACCGGCGGCGTGGTACAACTGTGTCAGACCCAAGGTGCCCGCGCAAGGGCTGAAAAGGGAAGTCCGGTGCAATCCCGGTGCGGTCCCGCCACTGTAAACGAAGATGAGTCGCCAGACATCCACTCGGTCGTCAAGCCGGGGAAGGAGGAGGCTAGGCACAGGCAAGAAGGTGCCGCTTCGAAGCCAGGAGACCTGCCCGGGGTCCATTGCAATTTCTGCGGAGAACAGAAACCATGCGCCTGGCACAGTCAACCCGTCTTATTCCCGTCACCAGTCCCGACCACGCGCCAGAGAATGAGGCGTAGCTGTGGCCGAATCTTTTCGACAGCGCGTGATCCGCGCCGATGGCCGCGCCTTCAACATCGTCCAGCATCGAGCGCATTTGACCTATTGCTACACCGGTTGCTGTTGCGGCATCACCGAGCGCGGGTACGCCGCCGTCCCGGTTGATGTTTACACGCAGGAGTGGCTCGGACGCAAGATTCGCAATCACGTTCATCTCACCAAGGGCGGTTGCCTTGGCCCTTGCGCGCTCGCCAATGTGGTGAGTCTCGTCTTCGATGGCAGGTCGATCTGGTTCCACTCGGTGAACAGCCCCTGGCAGGTCCGGCAGATATTTGAC
>NZ_DATKQC010000325.1:0-5057 GCF_035532915.1 Edaphobacter sp. | reverse complement strand
TGTTCATCAAAAGATAGAACTTCAGTAGAAGAGAGTGCCGCAGTGCTGCTCATGATGGGAACCTCGTGAATGCCTAATCCTCGGCATTAGGTTATCGTTCTATGCGTCCGCCTGGACCATGCGCTTTACATGCAGGGCGATGACAAGATCTTCCTGGGCGGGAACAGCGAAAACCGCCGTCTTTGAGTCAGATGCACTAACCCGGCGAACGCCATCACTCTTTGCCTCATTGAGTGAAGAATTGATCGAAACTCCACTCCCAGACAACACTTCGACGCGGGTCGCGGCATCATGCTCCCCAATTCCACCTGTGAACACAATCGCGTCCAACCCACCCATCAGCCAAGCGAAACCGCCAATCGTCTTCCGAATGCCACGCGTGAACACCTTCAGTGCCAGTGTCGCCTGCGCATTGCCCTCTTTCGCGGCCTTGCGCACAGCTTTCATATCATTCGGCAAGCCGGTAAGTGCCACCATACCGGCGTCATGGTTTAGCATTTTCTCCAACCTGTCCGGCCCGTCAGTGCCTTCTTGCTGCCGCAGCAAATACAACAACAACCCGGGATCCAGATCGCCCGGCCGCGTCCCCATCACTACCCCGCCGGTGGGCGTAAGCCCCATCGTCGTATCGACAGACTCACCATCCACCACCGCCGTTACGCTACACCCGCTCCCGAGGTGGGCAATCACCATCCGTCGCGGCAGCAGACCCAAATTTCGCATCTGTCTCACCACTGACTCGCAACTCAACCCGTGGAATCCATAGCGCCTCACACCCCGCTCGCGATACATCGTGGGAATCGCGTATGTGAACCCCTCTTCCGGCATCGTCTGGTGGAACACTGTATCGAAGCACGCAAAATGCGGCACATCCGGCATCCGTCGCATTGTTTCGCGAATGATCTCTACCGCCTCCGGGTCATGCAGAGGCGCAAAACTTGCCGCCGCTTCGAGCTTCTTCAGAATCTCGTCCGTGATGCGCACATGGTCCCAAATCTCTGCCCCGGGATGCACTACCCGGTAGCCCACCGCATCTATCTCACCTGCATCGGCACTCCGAATTGCATCGAACACAACACTAATCATTCCGGCCGGCGTATCGGACGCCTGAATCGCCCGCTGTTCCTGCGCTTGCTTGCCCTGAACGATCACAAGCGCCGCTTCCGCGGTAGAAATCCGACTCAGCTCCCCGTCAAGAAGAAGGCTTGGCTCGGAGCCATCTACTGTCGAAGCAAAGATTGAAAATTTGATCGACGAAGATCCACCATTGAGGACAAGTAGGTTCAAGAGACCACCTTAGGTGCAGCTTACTCTAAGCCGAGCCGTTGGTCTTCCGGCCCTCTGCAGCTAGTCAAGCTCACCGCCCTCAGTGACCCATCTCGTTCCGATTCTGCTGCTCTCATCCGAGAATTAGGCGAACTCGGAGTACGCACGGTCATGGTTACAGGCGCCGCGCCGGGAACTGCAGGATCGTTGCGAAGGATGTACGCTGAGCGGAGCCATATGTCCTATAACGTTCGCGAACGTCACCACCTATGGAGTTCCCGGCTAGGTATACGGGGCATCGCGGCGTTGCCTCTGAATGGTCGACAGCTCAGAGCGACCAGCTCATATACGCAGTACAGATTGATACTGAGGGTTCAGCTGCTAAAGACTTCCCGATTATCTCATATGGTTCCTGGCGGATCACGGGCTATTTGGAGGTTGACTCAGTTGGTGATAACGGTGCAATTCACTCGTTCACCTGTCTAGCATCGGCGCGAAAGCCGATAGTAATGATCATGTATGGTCCGCCGCGTGACTGCAAGGGAAAAGCTTTGGGCAAGAAGACAAGGCTGCGCAAATGTATTCGGCCTTTCGTGGAGATCAACTCTCCTGGCCATGATGAGTTGCGCGCGTGTCTTTCCTTATAAGTCGGTCGGTCGTTGGAGACCATTGTCAGTATCAGGTTGAAGACACGCCGTTGTGACTGTTCTTTCGTCCTTGTTGTTCCTGTGCAGACCTCGTGGGTAAACTTCAAAGCCGTTGCTGTAGTGCCGTCGAGTGGTCTTGCCCAGGTCGATGCCAACCGAATGTATCTGCATAACGATGATCCTCCTTGTCAGAAACTGCCTCTACCCCCTCCTGCTCGCGCAGGGGAATCAAGCGGCGGACCATCTCATTAGTCGGCATAGCGGAAGTGATCAGCGGTTCTACCTTAGCGTTGGCGCGTTGCTCCAGGATCACGAGCACACAGGAAGTTGATCGCCGATAGATCCTGACAAACGCTCTACCGGTCAGATATTGGAGCGAGACGCGTCCTTTTCGCCGCGGCATGAAGGCCGGCCAGATGGCGAAGAAGAGAACCTGAAAAACGACCCCCAAGCTGTCGGACCTGGAGCAATCCAAGTCTACCCTGCACCGCCTCACGTCGCCCAACTCCCGGCGCTCCTACCATCACACAATCCGCGACCTCATCGACTGGCACTGCTTGGAGCCACGGCTGGCGTTCAACAAATCTGTTGCGCCAGATGAAACCTTCCAGGCGACAGGATAGATTAGAGGAGTTTTCGCTACCCCTCCCCATAGAGCCATATTTTTGGTGTCCCACCTTCTCTCCTTTTGTCGTTTGCCCTCTACGTAAGCTCTGCTCATTTCAACTTGTCATAAGCTTCGAATTTCATTGCGGAATCTTTAGGAAGATCTGCCTCCTGATAATGATTGTGTGGATTCCAGAGGATCCACCCGTCCGTATTGGCATCTTTGGCGCCTCTGATCTGGTCAGCGATCTCTACGGGACCAAAGACCTTGCCGCCAAAGGCGTAGTCCCGGAATGCCCGAAGCCAGGGACGAAATTTCTTGGGGTTGGCGTGAGTGCGCTTGATGCTGTTTTCAATGCTGAGCCGGATGATGTTGTAGATGTCGTCGTTCGTAGCCATAGGGTTTCTGTGTCCAGGGATGCCAAACTTGAAACCTGAGGGGTACAGCATCGGGCAGACATAATCGACGCTGTCGACGATTCTCTGGAGTTGCTGTCCGATCCCGGAGTCATTGAGATTCCAAGCGACATACCCGAAGATATCGGCTGATACAAAGATGTTGTATGGAGCAAGGGCGGTGTGGGCCTGAACAAGAAAGTCGGTGACGGCTTGAATGCGGCCCGATTCGTCTGCAGAACCACTGAAGCTCAGTTTGGCGGGGCCATCGGGGAACGGACGTAGTCGAACTGGACCTCGTCGAAGCCAGCTTGAGCAGCTTCAAGCGCGATCGCAATGTTATATGCACGTACCTCAGACTTCCATGGGGCGGTCCATGCGATGCCTTCGCCGTCATGGAAGAGAGCGCCATTGGCGGGATGAACGGCAAGGGTCAGGTCGAGCTGTTCCGAGAGCGGCGTCTTTGAACACAACGATACGAGCGATCATGTAAGCTCCCTCGCCGTGCGCGTAATTGACCACGTCTGGGAGAGAGCGAAGGACGGTAGCTTCTTTGATGGTGCGGTTCATGCGCTCGACCTGGCCATTGCTCCAGGGATGGTTGGTCAGCCGGTGTTCGATCCCATGAAGGAGACAGAGCCGGTCGAAGGGATGTCCGCGGAAGCGTGCCGTTGGCCCCTGACGGTTCTTCGGCAGATCGGCGAACTGGATTCCGTTATCGGTGAGCACGCTGTGGATGCGGTATGGAACGGCTTCAACGAGCGCTTCGAGGAAGGCAACGGCAGCCCGCGTATCGGCCTTTTCCACCAGTTCAACGACGGCGAACTTCGAGGTGCGATCGATGGCCACGAACAGGTAGAGCTTGCCTTCGGCCGTTCTCACCTCAGCCGGGTCGATGTGGAAGAAGCCGATCGGATAGGTGTCGAACTTCTTGCTCTTAGGCTTGTCGCCTTCGACATCAGGCAACCTGCTGATGCCGTGACGCTCCAGACAGCGATGAAGGGAAGAGCGAGTGAGCTGAGGAATCGTGGCCTGGAGTGCGTAGAGGCAGTCGTCCAGCGGCAACAGCGTGTGCTTGCGAAACGCCGCGATGATGGCTTCCTGTTCGACGGAAAGAACCGTCGATCTCGGAACGGTTGGGCCGGTGCGGCGATCCACCGTGGACTCGCGCTTCTTCCACTTGGCGACCGTCTTCGGGTTGATGCCATGACGCTTAGCCAGGGTCCTCATGCTCTCTTGACTATGTTGTATCGCTCGACGGATCGCCTCAGTCGTTGTGGCGCTCCGGTGTAAAACCTGGCCCATAATGCCTCCTTCTCACGCTCAGAAAAGTATGCACCATCAATTGCCGGGACTAAACACCTAGGCTCTGTCCCGGAGTACCCTCTTGCTTCTTTTCTGCCAAGTTTTTGCACTTCAGATCAAGCGCCACGATGATCGCTTCTTGGTCTGGCTCTCCGATATTGGTACGACCGTATCAGCAATCACCGTATCAAAGTATCTCTGAGAAAATCTGATCAAAACGGCACACAGTCAGCCAACCTCGACCGCAAGTATGGGGGTCGCCGTTTATCCGGGCCATGGCAGACGGCCCTGAACTCTGGAGAAGCGCTGATGCTGCCATGTACCGCGCCAAACGAGCCGGCGGAAGCCGTCATGAATTGGTGGCTGAAGACATCACCACGGCAGTCGCCGACAGCCTGGGGAACGCCGTAAGCCCTTCTCTCCTGGACCCGAGCAGGGACAAAACAAGAGCCGCCAGGCGCGCCGCCGCTATCATTAGTAAGAACTTAGATACTTAACGAAGCGAGTGACTTCATTCACGAGGCAAGTTGCGGTCAGTGTGACATCTGCCAGCTAGCGGACAGACGAGAAAAGGCCTTACGCGTAGAAACGCTGCATACCGATTCCCGGATCATCTCTGTGGATAGAACGAGTAGCGGCATCATCGTCACGTTCGAAGATGGCAAGTATGCTCTCTATTCGACAACTCTTCTGCGCGCTATGTTTTATCAGGCCCAGGAACCGCTTGATTCTGACGAAGACGAGCAACAAAAGCATAATACGTTGGTCTAAGAACCCGCTAGGCCGCGCTTGGCACAAAATCTGACTCTTCCACATTCGCCGTCGGCGTCGCAGCTT
>NZ_DATKQC010000324.1:0-5148 GCF_035532915.1 Edaphobacter sp. | reverse complement strand
ATAGCCGCTGCTGTTGTAGATCGCGAGCGAGCGGAACGACTTGTTCTGCGCCTGCCAATCCAGGAAATCGGGATACGAGAGCGGCCAGCCCGGTAACGCACCGGCATTTTCATTCACAGACATTATCCGGTCAGGATTCGCATAGGGGAGCGGCTCCAGAAGGGCGGCATTCACGAATGCAAAGATTGCGACGCTGGCACCAATACCGAGGGCGAGCACAAGAATTGCCACGAAGGTAAAGCTTGGATTTCTGGTGAGCTGGCGAACCGCGAAATTGATATCGCGGAGCAGATCGGCAAACCATGCGATGTGGCCTTTGAGATAGAAGCGCTCCTGCGCTCTTTGTACGTTGCCGAATCCAACTTTTGCTCTGCGGCGTGCTTCGTCTTCATTTAGGCCTTCGCTCTGCAGTTCATCAGCTTCGAGTGCGAGATGCGATTGGATCTCCGCGGCAAAATCATCCGTGCTTCGTCTGCGTCTAAACATGATCAGACCTCCTCGCTGCTTGGATCTCCATCAAGGATCAGGCCCATTGCTCTCGTCAATCGCTGCCATTCGCTGGTTTTCTCTGTGAGCTGTTGGCGTCCCTTCGCTGTCAGCGAATAAAAGCGCGCTTTACGGTTGTTATCGCTGACGCCCCATTTCGCGCTGATCCATCTCTTGTCTTCGAGACGCTGCAGCGCAAGATAGAGCGAACCATGGTCAACGAAAAACACCTCTTCCGACTGGCGTTGTATCGAACGCGCTACGCCTTGCCCGTGCCGCGGCCCAAACAGAAGGATCTTGAGAATGAGCAAGTCGAGCGTGCCCTGGAGGAGGGCAATGCGATCGCCGGTATTGTCTTGGGCAGGCATCCGACCCAAAGCATTTCACTCTCCCGGGTCGAATGTCAACAGGAATCGGAAGAAGCGGATTGAAATAAGGCCTAAAGGAGAGGCCCCTCACGGGTGAGGATGAGTGCATTGGCCTGAAGTCGTCAAGTCATCTCATAGCAGATTTGCTGGTCGTTGCATGTCCGGCTCGAGTAATCGATGCTGTGTGGCCGGCTGGAATCATGAACACGGCACTGCATGTGGCCACAGCCTTACTTTGATAAACGGTTATTCACTCCGTAGCGCGTCCATCGGGTCAACGCGGGCCGCTCTCCGCGCCGGCCACCACGCTGCACATAGTCCTGTCAGCAGAAGCACCGCCGAGGCTGCCGCCAGCGTCAGCGGATCTCGTGGCTTGACGCCAAATAGTAAGCTGCCAACAAGTTTCGCGCCAAGGAGCGAGGCGGCGATTCCGATGACAAGGCCGATCCCCACCAGCACCCCCGCATCCCTGAGGACCATTCCCGCGATATCTTGGCGCCGCGCTCCAAGAGCCATGCGCACGCCGATCTCGCGCTTCTGACGTTGTACGTTGTACGACATCACTCCGTATAGCCCTGCCGCGCCAAGCACCAGCGAGATGAGCCCAAACCCGCAGAGCAAAATCATGCTGAACCGCTGCTGCGCCACCGACGCGCTGATGACTTCATTCATCGGTTCTACGGAGAGCAACGGCGCATGCGAATTCTCCATAAAGATGCGGCGAATCGCAGGCAGCACATCCACGCGCGCCGATTCAGTTCGCACGACCCAACTTTCTCCGAGCAACCCATTCGCCATTCTGGTCTCCAGATCCGGGATTTGCTCTGCCGGAAGATACATGATGCCCGGGGCAGGCTGGTCCAGGCCCACCTGCTTCACGTTGCCGACTACGCCAACAATCTCTCGCACCGGATCTTCGAAGCCTGGCCCCATGAATTTGCCGATAAGGACACGCTGGCCTACAGGATTCTCGTTCCGAAAGTACGTTTCTGCAAACTGTTGGTTCACGATCAGCACCGGCAGTGATCCGTTCGTGTCCGCCCCCGTAAACGCGCGCCCCGCCATGATCGGAATCCCCAGGGTTCTGAAGAAGCCCGCAGTGATCGGAATATATTTCTCGTCTCCCTTCGCGTCGCTCCGGTTCGAGGGACGTCCGACAATATCAAATGGCAAATCCGGGACGAGCTGGGTAGGAAGGGTGCTGGCTGCGGCGACCGATGTCACTCCAGGCAATGCTTCGATTCGGGACTTGAGTTCGTTCAGCCGCAGGCCAAGAGATGCGCTGGTGGCGGCTTGCTGATCGGTGAAACTGTTCTTAAATGTCAGCACGTCCCGGGTAACGAATCCGGGCGGCGTGTGGATGATCTTCCAGAAAGTGGTCAGCAACAGGGCCGCGCCGACCAAGAGCACGAGCGAAACCGCCACCTCGCTGACGACCAACACTTTTTGCGTAAGATGTCTTCCTGCGGCAATCCGTGTTGTATTCAACTGCAGAGTTTCGTTCAGCCGGACCCGTCTCGTTTCCAGAGCAGGAACCAGACTGAAGAGGAGCACGCAACCCAGTGTCAGCACAGCCGCAAACGCGAGCGCCGGTCCTCCAATCCCAAGCGAAGCAAACTGTGGAATCTGAAGTGGACTGAGGTGCATCAGCACCGGAGCCCCTATCCAGGCGAGTGCTATGCCTGTTACGCCTCCAAGTATGCAGAGGGATGCATTCTCGACGAGCAACTGGCGGAGCATGCGCCAGCTTGTCGCGCCTAGCGCTACGCGTATGCTCATCTCCCTTCGTCTCGACACAGCGCGGGTGAGCAAAAGGCTTAGGATGTTGGCCGCAACAATCAGAAACAGGAGCCCAACCGCACCCATCAGGATGCGCAGTGCCGGGCGCAGGTCGCCTGTAAATGAGTCGTGCAAGTCCTCCACGCGCACCCCTTCGTATCGGTCCCACAAATCCGGATACGTCGTCTTCAGCTCCAGCAGTACCCCCCGCAGGTCCGCCGTCGCGGCGGATTCGGTCACTCCGGATTTGAGTCTCGCGACGACATTGTAGTTGTTGCTTTGGTCTCCCGGGCTCTCGGTGATGGCTAGAGGGATCCACGCGTCCGCCTTCGTATCCAGCGCAAACTGGCGATTGGCAACGCCGACGACCGTGTAGCTCCGGTTACCGAGAGAGAGGGCCTTGCCGACAATTTCCGGATCGCCGCCGAACTGATGTCTCCACAGGGCATCACTCAACACCACGACTGCGGGGGCATTGAGGACCATGTCTTCAGTGCGGAAGCCCCGCCCCATCGCAGGTTCCATCTCGAATACGCGGAAGAAATCCGATGTGACGCGCAGAACGCTGATTGGAACGGCGCCGTCTCCCTGGACGAGATTTGCGTGCGACGGCACGTAATCGTAAGCAGCCATTGCGGTGAAAGCATGACTCGCCCGCTGGAAAAAGAGAGCCTTAGTTCCCGAGTACGCCGGCACCGTTGTGCCGCCGGAGTAGCTCCGTTCGATACGGACCAACTGCCGAGGACTCGGGAAGGGCAGCGGCTTCAGCAACACGCCATAGAGTACAAGGAAGACGGCCAGGTTCGCACCGATCCCCAACGCGAGTGTCAGTACGGCTGCCGCGGTGAACCCACGGGACTTGCGCAGGAGACGGATGCCGTAACGAAAGTCCTGCAACACCCCTTCGACGAAGGGCAATCCCTCTTCAGCGTGGTAGCTCTCCCGGACCGATCCCACCGCGCCAAATTTCAGCAAAGCCTGACGGTGGGCTTCCGCAGGCGCCATGCCGGCACGGAGGTTCTCTTCCGTCTGCAAAGTCACATGCTCTTCCATCTCTTCGCGCAGCCGCTGATCGCCGCGCTGTCCACTCGATAAATTCCAAAGACGCGAGAAGAATCGATTCAGGGCTCTCATGACAGGTCCTCGGCTTTTATTTCAAAGAACCGGGCAATGATCGCTATCGTCTGCTCCCAATCGCGCTTCTCAGTCTCCAGGAGCTTCTGTCCGGCTCGGGTTAGCCGGTAAAACCTCGCCCTGCGATTGTTCTCGGAAGGCCCCCAATCGGACGCAACGGCACCCTCCTGTTCGAGGCGCAGCAGCACCGGATAAAGAGTTCCTTGATTGACGCAAAGCAGGTCACGGCTGATCTGCTCGATGCGCCGCGCAATTCCGTACCCGTGCAACGGTCCGAGCACCTCGATAGTTTTCAAGACCATAAGGGCGAGCGTTCCCTGCTGGACATCCTTCTTCTGCTTCATCCGGCTTCATCCCGTATTGCGAACGTTTGGCTTACCAACAGGAGAATGCCACATCTCCATTGGGAAAGCAACAGGGAAACAGAGGGCCATCCTAATTGCGGGCGAGGTGCTACCGCATGCACGGGGACCTGAACGAGCCCATAATCGCCGAGTCACTCAACGAGCGCTCTGGGAAGACGGCATTCTGAAGGCTTGGTTCGCTGGACCTGATCGAGACGAGTGAGAAAAGGAGATGCGCGGGGCCAGCAAAAATTGGCATGAGGCTACTGCGGGAAAGTGGGTCCTAAAATCACTCGGACTAGAGAGTCTATCATATGAGAAGGCGTGTGATTTCGGACCACCACGAATGCGGATGGAAGCGTGGCGATGCGGCGATGATGCACTGAACAAGGAAGGCGAATTCCTGACGCCTTCCGTTGGTCGGCAATCAGCTTTCCTGCTGAAGTGGCCAAAACAACCTTGACTTGCCCGGTCCTCTCATGGAAGTACCCCCATTCCGTTAGGACGCCACGAGGTGCCCCGTTCAGGGTTCAATGAGCAACTCGTCTGTTATTCCCAACTGAAAACCGGTGACACTGTGCAACTCAGGCATAATTCACATTGGTCTCTATTCATGCCGCAACGCCATCTGCGGTTCCACGGTAGCCGCTCGCCGTGCCGGAACCCAGCAGGCAACCAGGGTCACGGTCGTCAAAAACGCGGGCACTACCGTAAACGTCACCCAATCACTGGGCGCAATTCCATACAAGGCCCGCGTCGCAACCTTCGCTGCCACCAGTGCTAATGGAAGTCCGATTCCCAGAGCAATGCAGGAGAGCAACATCCCTTGCCGCACCACCAGCCGCTGGACTCCGTTCCGTGTTGCGCCCAGCGCCAGCCGAATCCCTATTTCACGCGTCCTGCTGCTTACTGAATAACTCATCACCCCATACAGCCCCACCGCCGCCAGCAGCAATCCCGCAAACCCGAAGATGCCAAAGACGGTAGCCGCTACCCGAGGCAGGATCAACGCATCGCTCAAGTGCTCCTCCATCGTC
>NZ_DATKQC010000323.1:0-26456 GCF_035532915.1 Edaphobacter sp. | reverse complement strand
TCCAGATCGGCAAGCCAGATATTGCGGCCATCGACGCAGCCCAGGCTGAGCGTCTGATGCGATTGCAACAGCTCGACCACTTCAGCAACCTGTTCAGGCGCTCGAACAACATCAATATGCAATCCGGCAGTGCCAAGCGAGCAAGCCAGTTCGAGATTGTCGCCCAGTTCGCCAAAGTAAGTCGTCAGCATCAGCTTGAGCGGAACGCTGGCAAGCTCGGCATAGGCGGAGCGAAACGCCTCTGCATAGCCTTCAGGAAGGTCGGTGACGAGAGCAGCCTCATCGATCTGAACCCACTCCGCGCCTCCAGCTGCAAGCTCATTCAGCACCTTGCGATAAGCAGCAAGAAGCCGCGGCAAAAGATCCAACGGGTCGATGCCATCGACTGCTTTACCGAGCAGCAACAAAGTGACGGGGCCAATCAGTACCGGTCTGGTCACAATACCGAGGCTCTTCGCCTCGGCAAACTCGGCGAGCAGCTTTGTTGTGTCGGGTGTGAACGCTAAATCGTCGCTCCACTCCGGGACCAGGTAGTGATAGTTCGTATCGAACCACTTGGTCATCTCCATGGCCGTCTGCTCGTTGCTGTTGCGGGCCATCTGAAAGTAACGGGTCAGCGTGACCGGTCCAGCGCCGAAACGTGACGGCGTTCCACCGACGAGCACCAGCGCATCGAGCACCTGATCGTAGAACGAGAAGTCGTTGCTTGGAATGACATCGAGACCGGCCTCTTTTGTAGCTGCCAGTTTCGCTGTCGCAAGGTCTTTGCGGTTGTCAGCAGATCGGTCTCGCTCAAGCGGCCGCGCCAGAAATCTTCAAGCGCGAACTTCAACTCGCGATGGCGGCCGATGCGTGGGTATCCCAGATTTGCAGTTGATCGTGAAGGCGATGACATTTTTCGGTTCCTCTCCTGATGAAACGAAGGAACCACCTTATGCGCAGGCATCGTCGCTTCCGCGGTAGCGGAGTCAACGGAACATTGGCAACCGGCCCATACTCGAGACCAGCGTCCTCAGCGCAGCCGCAGTGGGAGACGCAACGTCTCTTCCGCGGTGGTGGCGGCGGGCCGGTCTTCGGACTTTGGGCTACCTACTAAACGCCGCTTCCCATTCTTTTGCAAGAACAGTGCGTGGCCAGGGCCTTGCGTCGTTCGTTCCCATCACCGCTGCGAGTCAGCGCCGGAATCTCACCGGCTTCCCGTTTAACAAGACCGAGGTCTTGCACCTGCACATCTTTCACTTTACATCAGACAGATGGCCACGCGAGCGGATGCTCCAGACGTCGCTCCAGAATCTTCAGTGCAGGATCGAAGCCGGTGATCTGCTTGACCCAATCGGCACCTTCCTCATAAGCGTCTTCAGGGATCAGGCCGATAAGCTCCGCGTCGTCGATGAGAACACCGTGGCGCTGCGCGAGATGTTGAATGGTCGAGTGAATGTGTCGCATCGGTGTGATCTGGAATTCGGTGATGTTCATGCTCACCTGCGCACGGCCATTGGCGACCACGCCGATAGCCTTGACTCCATGTAGACCGCCGTTCGAGGCGCGGATGTCGCGGGCGATGGCTCGTGCCGCAGAGATATCCGGCTGATGAAGGTGCACGTTGAAGGCGATCAAAAAATTACGCGCTCCGACGGCTGAGGCACCTGCTGTCTCATGCAGCCCAGGTCCGCCGATATCGGGGCAGCGCGATGAATCCCGGCGCGTCGCTTCGCGCAGACCCTCGAACTGGCCTTTGCGTACCTCTTCAAGCTGGACGCGGTCAGGACGCGCAGCAGCAGCTCCGTAAAAGTAGACAGGAACGCCGTAGGTTCGCCAGATCAGCAATCCTGCCTGGCGTGCCAGCACAGCACACTCCGCCATCGAGATGCCGCTGACCGGAATAAACGGAACGACGTCAGCAGCGCCGATGCGAGGATGAACGCCTTTCTGCCGGGTGAGATCGATCAGTTCAGCCGCCTTGCCGACGGACTTGACCGCCGCTGCGATCACTGCTGCCGGAGGTCCGGCGATGGTGACGACGGAACGATTGTGCGCCGTATCGAGCGACCAGTCGAGCAGGCTCACGCCCTCGACCTGCATCGCAGCGACGATCTTGCTCACCGTTGCAGCGTCAGTACCTTCCGAAAAATTTGGGACACACTCGATGATCGCGTCAGAGTTCATAGGGCCGTCTTACTTCCACCAGGTATAGCCGATCGTAAATTGGAGGCTTGCATTCACTCCCGGGTTCTTGTCTCCCAGCGAGGCCGACGAAATATGCACTGCATTGGCACTGAAATCGATTGAGCGGCGAGGCTGGAAGAAGTAGTGAAGCCCGACGCCACCCTGAGGAGTAAAGTTCCATACGCTGGCGTCGGTGTTGGGGCCGTCGTTGAAGACGCTCAGAGGCCCACCGCCAAACGCCGGATACTTGTGATTGGTCCAAAGAACGCCTCCAGCACCTTGTATCCATGGTGAGATGCGTCGCGTACCGGTAAAGTTCCAGCGCAGGATGATGGGCGTGATGGAGACGCCGGTGTAAGTTCCTCCTACCGTGTAGAGCGGCGAACAGGACAGATCAGGCGAGTTGGGAGCGGTACCGCAGTTGGCGCGCTGAAACTTCGGCGTGTAGGACTGCCAGAAGGGGAAGACCTCGACGGCGTATTCGAAGTTGCCGTGCAGCGGGCCGGGCAGATAGTCGCCGGTGAGGACTTTCCCGGCATGAACACCAGCCATCAGGAACTTGAAGCTGTTGCGGTCCTCGGTCAGGCCGACGCCGCTCTGGACGAGAACGCCCAGTTCTAACGGCAGCTTGCCGGAGTTGGCGTGGAAAGGGTTTGCATCGCTGTTTGTCGCCGTAGCCTGCGCGATTGCGAGATGAACTGAGAAGACAAGAGCGAATGCTGCGATGAGTGGTCTTGCTATGCCGCGAAATCCCTTGGTCACTATGTCGCTCCGTTTGCTGTCGATGAAAGAAGAAGGGCCGCCGATAAGCGGCGGCCTTGTGTGAATCTTTGACCGCTTGGGTCAATGTCCTGCGTTGGCTACGGCAGCTTCGTCCATGTCGAAGTTGGAGTAGACATTTTGCGTGTCGTCCAGGTCTTCCAGCGTCTCGAGAAGACGAATCATGGCATTGGCCTGAGAGCCTTCGAGCTTGGTGTAGGTCGAAGCAATCTTGGTGACCTCGGCGTGCTCAGGCGTGATGTTCGCGGCCTTCAGCGCGTTGGTGACTGCCTCGAAGTCCTTGGGGTCGCAGAGCACTTCCCAGTTCTCGCCTTCGTCGCTCAGGTCTTCTCCGCCCGCTTCGAGGATGATTTCCGTGAGTTTGTCTTCGTTGGCTGCGGACTTCGCAATGACGATGACGCCCTTTTTTGAGAACATCCATGAGACTGAGTTCGACTCGCCCAGATTGCCGCCGTTCTTCGAGAAGGCGTGGCGAATCTCGCTGACCGCACGATTCTTGTTGTCCGTGAGGACATCGACGATCAGGGCAACGCCTCCGGGGCCGTAGCCTTCGTAGGTGATCTCCTCGTAGGAGACGCCTTCGAGCTCGCCGGTGCCGCGCTGAATGGCGCGCTTGATGTTGTCGGCGGGCATGTTCTCCGCCTTGGCGGCGACGATCGCGCCACGGAGACGGGGATTGCCGTCCGGGTCGCCGCCGCCGCCGGTTTTGGCAGCGATGGTGATTTCCTTGATCAGACGAGTGAAGATCTTGCCACGTTTGGCGTCAAGCGCGCCCTTTTTATGCTTGATTGTGGCCCATTTTGAATGGCCGGACATGTACTACCTCAATCATGGTTTTGTGTGGGGCTGCGAGGTTCCACGGGCTCTCACGACGTTCGATTTTAGCATGTCGAACGGTGCATGTTTCTGGCGGCTGTGAGAGGGGCGGAGCTGGATCTGACCGACGTACCCCCTCCCCCTAAAGTATCTAAAGTCTTCATTTCAGATGGTTTATTTGCAAAGTCTTGATTCAATGCTAGTTATGGGTAAGCTATTGATTCTAAACGATAATTGGTTGATAAACCCTATCTCTTCTTCATGCTTTGACTCTGGTTTTATTATAGCGAGCAGGCCATAACTGTTTTGCAATTGCTATCTCTTTTATTTTCTGATGTTTATCCACTTTTAGGGCTTGACACACGTTTTTGCTGAGGTTTTTGAGGGTCTTGAGACACAAAAAAGACCGATCAAAGAATCTCGGGGGCGAGGAGATCGCGCATGGTCTCGCGGCGGCGAATGAGCGTTGTTTCGGCGTTGTCAATTAAGACCTCGGCTGGGCGAGGACGGGTGTTGTAGTTGCTGGTGAGGCTCATGCCGTAGGCTCCGGCGTCGAGGATCAGGACCAGGTCGCCGGGCTTTACGGCGGTGAGGACACGGTCGCGGGCGAAGAAGTCGCCCGACTCGCAGACCGGGCCTACGATGTCCGCCGTGATGGACGGGCTCGCGGTGCGCGGTTGTTTAACGGGGAGGATTTCGTGATGCGCGTGGTAGAGCGAGGGGCGGATGAGATCGTTCATGCCTGCGTCGGTGATGACGAAGGTCTTCGAACCGTTCTTCTTGACGAAGAGGACGCGTGTGAGCAGCGCGCCTGCCTGAGCCACGATGAATCGGCCCGGTTCGATGATGAGATGTGCGGACTCGTTAGCGAGCCCTTTGCGGAGAGCGGCAGCGTACTTCTGCACCTGTTGCGCCGGGTTGAAGGCGGTGGTGCCGTAGTCGATGCCGAGACCGCCGCCGGCGTCGATGTAGCGGATATCGTGGCCGTCCCTCCTCAGGTCGGCGATGAGGGCGGTGACGCGGGCCGTGGCTGCGGCGAAGGGATCGACCTTGCGAATCTGCGAGCCGATGTGGACGCTGACCCCGGCAGCATCGAGCCACTTTGACTTCGCCGCTTTGCGGTAGAGGTCGCGGGCGGCTTTGATGTCGATGCCGAACTTGTGCTCGCTGAGGCCGGTGGAGATATAAGGATGGGTGTCGGCGAAGACGTCGGGATTGACGCGGAGGGCAAAGCGGGCGCGGATGCTGAGGGCTTCGGCGCGGGCGGCGAGCAGGTATAGCTCGGCCTCCGATTCGACGTTGAAGAGGAGGATGTTGGCCTTTAGCGCGGCGTCGATCTCCCAGACCTGCTTGCCTACGCCGGAGAAGACGACCTTGGCCAGCGCGGGTTTGTGCGCCTTGCGGACGCGCTCGAGCTCGCCGCCGGAGACGATGTCGAAGCCTGCTCCCTGCTGCGCGAGCAGGCGCAGAATGGCCAGCGAGGAGTTGGCTTTGACCGCGTAGCAGATGGTGTGCGGCTGGTCTTTAAATGCCTGCTCGAAGAGTTGGAAGCGGTCGGAGATCTGCTGCGCCGAGTAGACGTAGAGCGGAGTGCCGTGATCTTCAGCGAGGACGGAGAGGCTGGCTCCATCGCAGTGCAGAGTGCGATTGCGATAGGCGAAGGGGCGAGGGCTTGGCTGCGGGGCGATTTTTCTAGGCAAACTAAGTGCTCTTTATCGGGAGTGCGTAAGGGGCTTCGGGAATGATGACCCATGCGGCGATGTACGCCAGGGCACCGACGCCGGTGAGGATGATGAACAGCGCCGTGATGACGCGGACCAGGTTGAGGTCCCAGCCATAGTGCAGAGCAAAGCCGGAGCAGACACCGGCGATCATGCGCGGATTGCGCGGACGGGTCAGCCGAGGCGTGGGCTGGTAGGCGTTTGCCGTAAACGGAGCAGAGTTAACGGTGGCTCCGCAGGCCGTGCAAAAACGGGACGACGATTCGATTGGCTTTCCGCAATGGCTACAGAACATGGGAGACCTCCAAAGGACAACTAAATCGCAGCGAACTCTATTTTGTCATAGTTACGTATCTTTTCGCTGTCTGGTTCCCTGGCATTTATCAGTCGGCGTGCCTTGCATTTATTTGCCGGTGTACGGAGTTTTCAGGTACTTGCGTGCGGTGTCAGCCTGCGATTGATCGCCGCCTCCGGCGCTGGCCTGCTGATACTGCCGGATCGCCTCCGGACGGTTATGCAGGAGATCGAACATCTCTCCCGCGTTCAGTTGAGCGCGGCGGCGAAGCCAGTCGCTGCAGGTGGGCTGCGCGGCAGCCTCAAGATAATTCTTTGCAGCGTCGGCGATGTCGTTCTGGCCGCGCTGCGTGTCGGCGAGGCCGAAGTAGGTCATGTGCAGACGCGGATCGAAGAAGTAGCCGGGTTTTGCGGCGTCCACCAGGATGGCCTTGTAGGCGGCAATCGCTGTGGGACCGTTGCCGCTGTCCTTGGTGATGTTGGCGACTTCGAGGCGGAAGAGGTAGTCGTGAGGATACTGCTCGGCGAGCCCGCGCTCCACGGCGAGCGCCTCGGGGTAGCGGGCATCGTGACGCAGGAAGAGGGAGAGCGCCGTGCGCGATTCGACCGGGGTCACTACACCGTGCGCGGCTGCTTCGCGAAGCATTTGCAGGCCTTTTTCCTTGCTGCCGTTGACTCCCGCGATACCGACCATGATGCGCAGAAGACGCGGCAGGCTGGCCACGGCGAACTGCTGAATGCCGACCGCCATCCTGGCGTCGGCGTAGCCGGGATCGATCCTGAGGGCCTGTTCGCTGTCATTGCGCGCGGCCAATCCCTGATGGGCGGCGGAGATATAGCTGTGGTCGACCAGGGTGATGAATGCCGCGTGCATTCCGCGAGCGTAGCCCCGGGCAAAGTAGGCGTTCTTGTCGTCAGGATTGTCGTGGATCTGCTTGTCGCAGAGGTCGATCGCCCGGTCGGTCAGATCTTCAATGCGCTGCCGCGTGGCCTCGGGCACGGGGACATCCCGCTTGGAGCTGAGGAAGCTGTTGTGCGCGTAGTACGTCGTGTCGAGAAGATCCTGGTGGTAGAGCTCGCGGAAGATGACCGTCGTCAGCACATAGTCGACGGCCATAGGATTCTGCGGATTGGCCTTGAGGACGGTTTCGAAACGGGCGAGTGCGCCGTCATAGTTGAGGTTGTAGAAGTCGACGCGGGCCTCTTTAACCAGCCGAGTGAGATTGATGGGATCCGTGTGGTCAGCGGGATTGTAGCTCTGCGCCGCGGCTGACGTAGTAAGCGCAAGCAGGAAGACAAAAGACCATGAAATCGCAGGCGTTGGCGGCTTGTGTGTCATCGTTTCCGAAAAACCGTTTCGTACGTATAGGTTGCGGAGGCGAAAGGCACCTCTGTCTGAGTTGGACGGCCCGTCACCGTAAACTATACAGTTGGACGCCAGCACTACAGACGGGTACTGCCCGAGTTTCAGGATAAAACAGACGCTATGACACGGTTTCAGCTGCTCCAACTACTGATTGGCCAGGCGAAGGCTAATGGCTTCGAGCTTCGCAGGTGGTACACGTCCAATCTTGGGCTGCCATGGCAGCACACGCGCCATGCCATCGAGATGCTCTCCGCCGAAAAACGCTACTTCGTGCTGCTGTTCTCACACGAGTTTGCGTCCTCGTTCTGGAAGGGTGGCGAACTGATGACCTTTCAGGTGCCGTCGCAGACCTTTCAACGACGCATGGCCGATGGAAGCATAGGGACGGTGACGCGCAAAGCGTATACCCGGCGCAATACGCGCGAGGACGCCTGGCGCTATCATCTGCGCGAGATGGCCGTGTCGGAGGATCCGCTGCGCTACATGCGGCGGTTTCTGCGCGTCGAGGACGAGCTGGAAGAAGAGACGATTCCGCACATCGCTACAGATGGAATCGCGACCGCCAAAGACTAGTCCCTATCTCGACACGGAACTTACTCTACGTTTGCGGGGTTCACCTGTTTGTATCCTGCGGGTACGGCAAACATCGACTCGTCCGCAGATGCCTGGGAAAATCCAGCCAACTGCGTATTCGATTCGACCAGTACGCCTGCTGTGGCCTGAGCAGGAGCGGATGCATCCTGCGGTGCCGCATCGGGCGCAGGATCGGCCTTCTTTTTCTTATGGCCGAATCCACCAAAACCTCCGGCGAGACCGCCGAGGGATCCCATCTTACTTGCGATAGACGATGTTGCCGATTGCTGCGCTACATCGCCAGCGCTGGGCATCGCGGGCGAATCCGACGGGGGCGGCAGCGGAGCCTCAGAGGCGGCGGGGAGCGTGGCTCCGTTCGCCGTCATGCCCATGCGCATCACCTGCTGTACTGGAACGCCCTTCAGCTTGGACATCTCCTTGATCATGTCGGCCATTCCCTGCCCCGCCCCGGGATATTGCGCCAGCATCGCAGGGTTGAGCGCGCCACTGAATACGATCTTCATCTTCTCTGCGTAACGCCGATAGAAGTCCTTCACTTCGTCATAGCCTGGGATCTCAGGCGCCAGCCAGAGATCATTAGTGATCGCCATCGAGCCGGTCTGGCCGGAGGTCTTGTCGGTCGCGTCCATCGCCATGGTCAGGATGGCTTCGTTCGCGCTCAGGCCGGCTACGTCTTTGGTCGCTCCGGTGTTGCGAACATGCACCTCGAACTTTATATCGGTGTTCGAAGGCGCATTCTGTTGCGGAGACTGCTTCTGCGACTGCTCTTTCGCCTTCTGCATGGCCCGTTCCATCTGCTGTCGCATCTGCTCGAAGGTCATCACCACGTACTGATGCTTCTGATGGTCAATGGTCGTAACGGTTTCGCGGTCCAGGTCGATGATCTCGGTTTGCTGCTGTCCGACGCGTACCATTCGGTTGCCCTTAATAGCGACGGTTGAAACGATCGGCTCGCCGGCTTGTCTCGCTGCCTTGCTGAAGGTTCCCGCCATCTTCATCAGCTGCATCATCGAGCCACCCGTAATCTGGGTCGTCTCTGTATAGGTAAAGTCGGCGTAGGTACACGGCGTAAGCAGCACAGCCAGTAACCCAACATATAAAAATCGGTTGATTTTCATCCTGGGCCTCCTTGATAAAACGGTGTATGGCCCGCAGATACCGCTCGTCCGAGGCAACCCCACCACCAGTCTGCCAACAGACGGAAGTAGTGTACCTCCGAGATGCATTTTTGTCATGCAGCCAAACGACATCGATCTAATCAGGATTGCGTTTCTCCGGCACCGTAAAATAAACCGACACTATGAAGCCCAAGGCCAACCGAGTCTTCATCCCCATCCTGCTGCTGTTCGCATTCGCCGTCGTCGGGCTGAATACGTGGCTGTCATTCCGCGATGTCGATTTGCTGGTGCAGGCAAAGGAATTGAATCAAGCGGCCTCCGTATTGCTCCTAGGTGTATAGTCCCGGCAGTTGAAGGTGCAAACTATTCCAGCGGATGGAAGGAGGCACCATGGGACAGGTATTACCTCCATCGAAGGCGCGCAGCGGAGAACCCTGTCTTCTAGCCTGCACACGGTCCTTGCGTGCCATCATCTATGAGCCAATCCGATGCGGACAGTTGCAGCCTGCCTACTCCGCCACCGTGCGATTGCGGAGCTGGCCGACCTTCTCGACCGTGATGACCACCTCTTCGTCCGGCTGGAGCCAGCGCTGCGGCTTACGGCCCAGACCCACGCCTTCCGGGGTTCCAGTGCTGATGATGTCTCCGGCTTCGAGCGGCGTCAGGCTCGAGAGGTGGGCGATCAGAGCGGGAATTTTGAAGATGAGGTCGCTGGTGTTCGAACTTTGCAGCGTCTCTCCATTGATGGTCAGCGAGATATTCAGTGCGTGCGGATCAGGAACCTCGTCGGCAGTGACGATGGCCGGGCCCATCGGCGTGAAGGTGGGGAATGATTTTCCCAGCGTCCACTGGCTCGTCGCAAGCTGCACATCGCGTGCGCTGACGTCATTGACGATGGTGTAACCGAAGACGTGTTCCTTCCAGTCCTTCTCGGCGATCTGGTAGCCACGCTTGCCGATGACGACGGCGAACTCGGCCTCGTAATCAGGCTGCGTGCTGATCTTAGGCAGGATGATGAGCGCATCAGGGCCAACGATGGAGCTGGTCAGCTTTAGAAAAACAGTCGGCACCTTCTGCACGGCCATCTTCGATTCGTCGGCGTGCTTCTGGTAGTTCAGGCCAATGGCGAAGACTCGCGGAGGCCGCGGAATGGGAGCATGCAGCGTGACCCGCGAAAGCGGAACCCGCGGCGCGCTGGACTCGATCTTGCGAATTCTGTCGAGCGCGTCCTGTCCAGCCTCGATGATGTTGCGCACCGAGCGGTAGCCCAGCGACGAGAGGCTTGCGACCTCCTGCTCGCCGTCCTTGCCGACGACCAGCAGGCCGGGGGTGGCAACGCCGCAGTTGAGCAGCTCAGCGGGGACGGACTCGCCCAGTGTTCTGGGCTTTGCGTTCGTAGATTCAGCTCGGGACGAGAAGGTAACGAATTTCACTTGGAGGCGCTCCAGGCTTCGCCGTGCGGAAAGGCGAAGCGGGTTAGGGATTCTTCGCGAATCTGAATGCTGTAGCCGGGCTGCTGCGGCAGAAGGTAGTGTCCGTCTTTGATGCGAACCGGATCGACGAAGTGCTCGTGCAGATGATCGACGAACTCGATCACGCGGTTTTCGAGCGTCCCAGACACACTGAGGAAGTCGAACGCAGAAAGATGCTGCACATACTCGCAGAGGCCAACGCCGCCAGCATGAGGACAGACCGGAATGCCGAATTTGGCCGCCATAAGGATAATGGCAAGGTTCTCATTCACACCGGCTACTCGGCAACTGTCCAGTTGCAGCACGTCGATGGCTTCAGCCTGGAGCAGCTGCTTGAACATGATGCGGTTATGAACATGCTCGCCGGTAGCGATGCGGACCTCAGGCACCTCGCGCCGGATGCGCGCATGGCCGAGAATGTCGTCGGGATTGGTCGGCTCCTCCATCCACCACGGCTTCAGCTCGGCAAGCTGCCGCGTGCGCGTGATCGCCTCCAGCACGCCCCATTTCTGGTTGGCATCGACCATCAGCTTATTGTCCCAGCCGATCTCCTCGCGGACGATGTGCCCCCGGCGAAGGTCATCCGCCGCATCGCCGCCCACCTTCAGCTTGAAATACTTCCAGCCGTCGGCCAGCGCCTCTTTCGAGAGCCTGCGGATCTTCTCCTCGCTGTAACCGAACCATCCCACCGAAGTCGTGTACGCGGGATAGCCCTTCTCCTTAAGCAGCGATAACCGCTCCGCCTGTCCCTTGCGGCGAGTCGTCAGCAGCTCAATCGCCTCTTCCTCCGACAGCGCATCGTCGATATAGCGAAAATCGATAGCCTTGACGAGTTGTTCCGGTTCCATCTCCGAAAGCAGCTGCCACAACGGCTTCTTCTCCGCCCGCGCATAGAGGTCCCAGACCGCGTTGATCAGCGCCGCGGCAGCCAGTTGAATGACTCCCTTTTCCGGCCCAAGCCAGCGAAACTGCGTGTCGTCGGTAAGCTGACGGACAAAGGCGCGAAAGTCGTCGGTGATCGACGCAAGGGTGCGGTTGACGGCGTAGCGCGACAGATACTCCGCCGCCTGCACCACAAGGTCGGTGCCGCGCCCCAGGGTAAACGAGAGCCCGTGGCCTTCGAGCGCCGAGTTGGTTTCGAGGATGCAATAGGCAGCAGAATAGTCCGGGTCTTTATTGACGGCGTCCGAGCCGATGTGCTCGCGCGACGTCGGGAAACGGAGATCGATGACACGGATTGAAGTAATGAGAATGTCGTTCAACTTGGGACTTTCCTGTCTTTGAATTTCAGCGTCCGGTCTGTGAATGTGAGAGGCAGCGGTCGATCAACCGATCAGGCCGCCGTCCAGCCTCCATCGATAGGGATCAGCGCGCCGTTGATGAACTCGGCCTCACGCGAGCAAAGATACCGGACCAGCGAGGCGATGTCCTCGGGCGTGCCGAGGCGGCCGATCGGCTGTCGGGCAACCAGCTCGGCGCGGACCTTCTCCTTCTCGTGCGCGTGATACTTCTCGAGGTAGCCCTCGACAAAGGGCGTCTGCACCGTGCCCGGAGCGATGCAGTTGATACGCAGCTCCTTGGGATAGTCGACCGCGATCTGGCGAGTCATGGCCAGCACTGCTCCCTTGCTGGCGCAGTAGGCAAAGCGCTGCTTCACTCCCACCGTGGCGGCCACCGAACCGATGTTGACGATGCTGCCGCGCGTGGCCAGCAGCAGCGGGAACGCCGCCTGCGTCACCAGAAAGACACTGTGTACGTTGACGCGCATCACCTTGGCAAAGTCCTCTTCCGACGTACGGGTGATGTCGCCGACCAGCCCGATTCCAGCATTGTTCACCAGAATGTCGAGTTGGGCAATGTTCGCGAATGCAGCCGCAATTGAAGCGGAATCGGTTACATCCATCGCGACCGCTTTTGCGTTGGGCAGCTCGGCGGCCAGCGTCTGCGCCGCGGCAAGGTTAAGGTCGGCGATCAGCACATGCGCACCGGCACGGGCCAGTTCGCGGGCGGTCGCGGCGCCGATGCCGCTGGCTCCGCCGGTCACGAGAGCAATTTTATTTTCCAGGCGAAAAGCATCTGTCATAGGCTGAAATCCTGTTACTGCACAGAAGAAAGAATAACGCGTTTAAGTGAATCCGCTAAAAAGATATTTCTGGGCAGCCCGTAAAACGCGCCAAAACCCCGAAACCGCAACCGCAACCGCAACCGCAAAAGATCGAAACTACCCCTGATGAAGTCTTCGTTTTGAAAGGGCGTGGCTTCAGCCGCGCCGCAAATCGCTCATCAATCACGGGCTTTAGCCCCCGAGGGGATTGTTCAAGAACTAAATCTGACCTCCCTTAGATCCAGAAACACTTTTCAATGAGAAATGGTACTCTGCGGTTGGCCCGGTGTGCTTGGCAGCACATTGGCTCAAACAGATCATGCAAGCGGAGGAAGAATGCCACGTCATTGTTTAACCCTGGACCTTAAGAACGACGAGACCGCCATCTCGGAGTACAAGCGCTATCACGTCAAGATCTGGCCAGAGGTGAAGAAGAGTCTGTTTGATGCGGGGATCGTCGAGATGGAAATTTACCTGGCTGCAACGCGGCTCTTTATGATTATGGACGTGAACGATCATTTCTCGCTGTCAGCCAAGGCTGCCGCCGACGCCGTCAATGCCAGGGTGCAGGAGTGGGAGAGGCTGATGGAACAGTTCCAGCAGGAACTGCCGCAGTCCAAACCCGGGCAGAAGTGGGTCGTCATGGAGAAGGTCTTCGACCTGGCCTCCCAGTAACACCTCACACTCAGTCGCCAATACAGTTGCGTTGCCTCAAGGAAACCCAAGGTTTCAGCCTTAGGTTTCCTGGGGTTTCTTGCCCCTCACACACGCCAGAAAACGAAGGGAATACCCTTGCGATATGGCGCACGGTAACGGACGCACTCCCGCTTCATAAAAAGTAGGAGTTTCGCCCTGAGCCGCTTTGCACTAAGGTGTTAGGGTGCATCAAATGGCAAGAGTAAGCCTGAAGCAGCGGCTTCTTGCCAAAAATCGATGGAGGACGACCATGAAAGGTACCAAGCCGATGAAGATGTGGGCAGCGATGGCACTGGGCGCGGCGATGATTCTGAGCGGATGCCACAGCACACCGCCAGCAGGAACCAAGAACGCCGACGGCTCGATTACAAATGCCGACGGATCCGTGACCTATCCAGCAGGAACCAAGCCTGCGGTTGTGACTAAGAATGCTGACGGGTCGATTACCAATCCGGACGGCTCCACAACCTACCCAGCTGGCACAGCTCCGGCCCAGGCGGCGAGGCGGGAGGCGCCTGCCCCAAGACGTGAGGCCCCGGCTCCGGTAGCAGCAACTCCGGCCCCCGAACCCACCCCTGCAGCCACTGTCGTTCCCAGCGGAACGACAGTACGGGTATCGCTTTCGGAGACGCTAAGCGCGAAACGTAACAACGTAGGCGATAGCTTCAGCGGCGTTCTGATTGAACCGTTGCGTACACGCGGCGGCGGCAGCGTCTTCAAACGCGGAACGCGGGTAGAAGGAACCGTCATCGCCGCCAAGGGTCAGGGCCGATTTAAGGGCGCTGGAGACCTCGGCATTCAACTTACCTCGATCGCAGGAATCCCGGTTCAGACCTCCGAATATGAAGAGATCGCCAAAGGCAAAGGCAAGCGCACCGCAGTTCTGGCAGGCGGTGGCACCGGTCTCGGAGCCCTCATCGGTGGTCTCGCCGGCGGCGGCAAGGGCGCTCTGATCGGCGGCCTGGCTGGCGCGGGCGCTGGCACGGCGGGTTCGGCCTTCACAGGAAACAAGGACGTCGTGATTCCGGCGGAATCGAACATCACCTTCCGTCTCACCTCGCCGCTTACCGTTCGCTAGTTTTATCTCTTCCCTTCACCAAAGCGCATCCGGCTTATCCAGTGGGTGCGCTTTTTTGCGGCGATAGAACGATAGACTGAAACCATGCCGCTGACTCCCGTCTTCCTGCTCTCCGCAACCGATATCGCCCACTTCCCCTCCGAAGCCAAGACCTACGGAGCGCCGGAGATCGCCTTCCTTGGCCGCTCCAACGTCGGCAAGTCGTCGCTCATCAATTCTCTGCTGGGGTCGAAACAGGCGCATACCTCTTCCACGCCGGGGCGGACGCGGGCGATCAACTTCTTTGCGCTGCATGAGGGCGCGGGCGACAAGATGAAGCAGAAGCCCACCCTGATCTTCGCCGATCTGCCCGGCTATGGCTATGCCAAGATCTCGAAGTCGATCTCGTCGGAGTGGCCGAAATTCATCGAGCCCTACCTGGCCGACCGTGACGCGCTGGCGCTCTGCATCTGTCTCGTGGATACGAATATTCCGCCGCAGCCGAGCGATTCGCAGCTCATCGACTACTTCAAACAGACGCAGCGGCCTTATCTGGTAGTAGGAACCAAGGCAGACAAGCTATCGAACAATGTGCTGGCCAAGTCGGTCGCCGCGCTCAAGCGGGAGCATGGAGTGGACGAGATTCTCGCCGTCTCCGCCAAGACAGATGCCGGCACGAAAGCGCTGTGGCAGCGCCTCATGTCAGTCGCCGGATAATGGCAAAAAGGCTACAGATTGCGCTGTAACCACTCAGACGCTATTTTAGGGGTTACATTTTCCAAAATGTAACCCCTAAACTGTCGATTTACCGGTTACTGGTCGTAATACTCGAGGCCAAGGTGGGTGATGAGGTCTTCGCCCATGATGTGGCGAAGCGTGTTCTTCAGCTTGGTGTGCTGAATGAAGAGGTCGTGCTCCGGGTACAGACCCTTCGCATGTTGCGGCGCCTTGAAGTAGAAGCTCAACCACTCCTGAATGCCCAGCCCGCGCAGACTTGGCGTGCGGGCCGCGAGGTCCATGAAGAGGATCAGGTCGAGCGCCAATGGTGCGGCAAGGATGGAGTCGCGGCAGAGGAAATCGACCTTGAGCTGCATCGGATAGCCGAGCCAGCCAAAGATATCGATATTATCCCAACCCTCTTTATTATCACCACGCGGCGGATAATAGTTGATGCGAACCTTGTGGTAGAGATCCTTGTAAAGATCCGGGTGCAACTCCGGCTCGAAGATGTAATCGAGCACGCCCAGCTTCGACTCTTCCTTGGTCTTGAAGGACTCCGGATCGTCAAGCACTTCGCCGTCGCGGTTGCCGAGAATGTTGGTGGAGTACCAGCCGCTGACACCGAGGTTGCGGACCTTGAAGGCTGGGGCGAGAACGGTCTTGATGAAGGTCTGCCCGGTCTTGAAGTCCTTGCCGCAGATGGGAGCGTTCATCTTCTTGGAAAGCTCCTGCAGCGCAGGAATATCGACCGTCAGATTCGGCGCGCCGTTCGCGAAGGGGATACCCTCCTTCAGCGCGGCCCAGGCGTAGAGCATGGAGGGCGAGATGTTCGGGTCGTCTTCGACGAGACCTTTTTCGAAGGCTTCGAGCGTCTGGTGAACGGCGCTGGGCTGGATAAAGATCTCGGTCGAGCCGGTCCAGATCATGACCTGGCGATCAGTTTTGGTCTTGAACTCTGCGATGTCGTTGCGGATCTGGTTGGCGAGGTCGCACTTGTTTTTGCCGGTCTTGATCTTCTTGCCTTCAAGACGTTTGACGTAGTGCTGGTCGAAGGCGGCGGGCATCGGCTCGATGGATTCGAGGTACGGTCGAATCTGTTCGAGCTGGTCGCGGTCGAGCACCTGTGCGGTCTTGGCTGCGTCGTAGAGATTGCCGCCGAAGATGTCCCATCCTGTAAAGACGAGATCGTCGAGCTGTGCGATGGGCGCGAAGTCCTTGATGAGCGGGGTGCGGCCTTCGTTGCGCTTGCCGAGACGGATGGTGCTCATCTGCGTGGTGGAGCCGATGGGCTTGGCCAGTCCGCGGCGAACGGCTTCTACGCCGGCGATAAGGGTGGTGGCGACTGCTCCCATACCGGGAATCATGACGCCTAATTTTCCAGTTGCAGGCTTGATGCTGGCCGCGCTTGGTGTGGCGGCTTCGGGAGTAGACATAACTGAGCAAAATCCTTCGTGAGGCAATTTTCCGTGGGTGCGGAATCCTCAGTATTGCTCACGAAAAGAGCAGGCGCAAACAAAGTGGACGATTGTTCAGACGTTAGCGATAACGCATTTTCCCCGGAAATCCGGCATGTTTGACGATAGGTCGCCTCTCTTCTCTACGCAACGATCAGGCGACCTCTATCGTCTTCTGATGCTCTTCACGCCAAGTGCACCGAGCCATCCAATTGCCGAGCAGTCTGCGCCGTTGCCGACTGCCTCAATTTCTTCAGCGACGCCAGGTGCAGCAAGACGGCAAGCGGCACGAGAAACACTGGAACCATGACCAGCGGGAAGGCAGTCACTAATTCATTTGGCTTGTCGAGCGACAGCATCTGCAATGGCGAAGGAGAGGTGAGGAAGCCGAGTCCCACAGCCACAATCAGGTCTGCGATTCCAAAGAGATTCCATGCACCAAGCCGGCCAGCCGCAGCCTGTGGGTTACGCGCATACGCTGTCCCAACGACGGGGGCAAACAGGCCGGTGAGGATATCGCCGATGGCTGCCGGAAAGGCGAAGATCCCGGGCAGCTTCCCTGCGGCATAGAGCACAAGAAAGATCACGCCCATGACCCGATAGAACTGGACTCCGGCTATCCACTTTTGCGGCACTGCTTCGATGACGCGCCGCAGCAGACGCCACCGCCAAAACAGTAGAGCAACGATCACTGGCGGGATTAGCATTCCAAATTGAATCATCGGAATACGAGGCGTTGCCCCTTGAAAGAACCCGAGCGAGGCGGGTACCAGCTCGGCGAGGAACCAGACTACGAGCAGTATTGCAATGCTCGAGGTTGCTCTTCGGCGTTCATGGTCTGGCCATCCTGCACCTTGAAGCTCGCGATGGACTGCGAACAGCACAGCGGTGATGGTTGCAACGCTTCCGATCAGGATGTAGGCGGGTAGGTAAGCAGGTACAAGTTGGCTCATATGCGAATCTCCTGCTTCGATAGATGTATATACATCTATATGGATACAAAAAATTAATCTCCCTCGGCAGCGGCGGCGATGCTTGTAAGCATCTGCCCCATCTGGTGCCAGGTCTTTTCCCCAATACGGGCTTGCAGCTTCTTTTGCGCCCGCTCCCATTGTGGCTGGGTCTGCTGAAACTTACGTCTTCCGGCTGGGGTCAGATTCAACAGCTTTTCCCTCCGATCTTCACCGGGATTGGAGCTGATCCAGCCGCGCTCCACTAAAACACTCAAAGTGCGTGTCAGAGTTGTGCTATCCATCGCCAGCAGCCTGCCTAGTGTCTTTTGCGTGATCTCTCCAGCTATATCCAGCGTCATCAGCAACGTGAACTGGGTGAATTCGAGCTCGGAGGAGCGAAGCTCGTGGTTGTACATCTTCGTAACGGCCCGAGCAGCACGGCGTAGGTTGGCACAGGCGCAGGGCAGATTCGGCAAGGATGCTTGAGATTTTTTCTGCATGACACTATAGATGCATATGCATCTACCTATCACTTGTCAAACCGGAATGGTGGGTTACTCATGAAAGATTTGGCAAGTGCATGTCAGCAGTCCGGCAGTAACATCTGTTTTGTCTCAGGAGAGGGTTAGCCGATGATGACCAAACATTTAGCGCGCACCCGCAGAAACCTGCGACTAGAATGCTGCCATGCCAAGTGAGAGAGTACCCCAGCGTGAATTCTTATTATGGCTTCTTCTGCTTCTCTATGTATGTGGACGGTTCCTTCAACTTGGCGCAGGGCGAGTGCCGACGCTGCTGATCGTGCTGCTGCATGTCGGCCCACCTGCACTCTTCGCGTTCGTGCATGGCAGATCGATTTATCGAACGCGAGGAATTCTGGTTTTTATAGCGCTTTCGCTCGGAGTTGGAGGCTTCTTCGAGAGTCTCAGTCTTCGTACAGGATTTCCATTTGGTCGCTACTACTTTACGGATGTAATGGGACCCAAGCTGTTCGAACTTCCGGTTTTGCTGGTTCTGGCGTATGTCGGAATGGGCTACGTCTCGTGGGTATTGGCGATACTGTTGCTCGGGCACGCACGAAGACCTTTCACGATCAAGCGGGTTGTCGCTCTGCCGCTGATTGCGAGCTTTATCATGGTTGGATGGGATCTCGCGATGGATCCAGTGTGGGCAAATATCGATCGGGCCTGGGTATGGAAAGACGGCGGGGCATATTTCGGCGTACCGGTCAGCAACTACCTGGGCTGGTATCTGACAGTATTCGTAACCTATCAACTGTTCGCGCTATATCTCCGTAGCCGGACAGTGACCAGTAAGCTTACGGTAGAGCAGGGGTGGCTCGCGATTCTCTTCTATGGAGTTTGCGCGAGCGGCAACTTGCTGCTAATTATTCCTAAAAGATCGCTTCTGGTTACGGATGGAACCGGGAAACATTGGTTCAGTGCTGACATTATCGGGGCATGCGTCATTGTGTCGATCTTTGTCATGGGATCGTTTGCGATTTTGGCGTGGCTGAGAGCTGGAGAGTCGGAGATTTAGGTGCTTCTACGATGAATACACTTTTCAGTGTGAGGCAACGAATCAGATGCATGCGCGAACTATCAAATCCTAAACGAAAGGCCCACTGGTACTCAGCAGGCCTTTCGTTTGCGTTTATCTCAATTGTCTAGCGATGACCGCCGTCATGACCGCCGTCGGGACGACCGCCGCCACGGAACCCGGCGCTGTGTTCGCTGCCGGCATCGTGGCCAGCATTGCCTACATGGCCGCGGCCGTCACGCGCTTCGTTTCCTTGAAAATGATTGAACGGCTGAACTCCGCGCCCGGGCATTGGGCCTCTGTAACCGTGATGAGGATCGTAGCGGTTATCGACGTGACCGTAGAAGCCGTGCGGTCCGTGGAACCATGGGCCAGCGCCGAGGAATAATCCGCCGACAAACCAGTCGGGGCCATAGTAGCCGTAGGGAGCGCAGTCGTAAGGAGAGTAATCGAAGTACCCGTAGGGGCATACCGGAGCGACACCGATGTTGATGGAAACCTGCGCGGGGGCAATGATAGTGGTACCGACCACCAGCGCGGCTCCCAGTGCGGAAAGCGCGAGTATCTTGCGGATGGACATATTGTTATTCCTCCTCGGCCAACTTACTAGACCCGAAGAATGGAGGCAGGTTGCGTTCTGTTCCAATCTTTTTCGGAGCTGGACTATGCCGCTTCGGTGCGGATGCGGTTTTTCCAGTGCGAGATGACGAACCAGAGGAAGCCGACGACGATGACGGCTTCGACTCCGAGGTGGAAGCGGTGGAAGATCTCTTTGAAGCGGGGATTGGTGTTGAACTGTGCGCCGAGCTTCATGCCGACATAGGCGAGTACGTAGCACCACGGCCACGAGCCAATAAAGGTGTAGATGTGGAAGCGGAGTTGGTTCATCTTCGCAACCCCCGCCGGGAAGGCGATGAAGGTGCGAACGATGGGAAGCATTCTGCCGATGAGGACGGTGATGGAGCCGTAGCGGGCGAAGAAGTGGTCGACGAGATCGAGGTCGCGGCGGCTGAGCAGGAGGTAGCTGCCGTAGCGCTCGACCATGGGGCGGCCTCCGCGCGCGCCTACCCAGTAGGCGGGGATGGAGCCGAGGTTCGAGGCCAGAGAGGCCACGGTCGCCAGGATGATGAGTTGGAGCTGGGTGTGGGCGAGAGCGTATCCGGCCAGCGGCATGATGACTTCGGACGGTATCGGAATGCAGGCGGACTGGATGGCCATGAGCACGATGACGCTCAGGTAGCCACCACTGGCGATGGCGCCGACAAGGAGGGCGATGATTTTTTCTGACATGCAGGTGCAGTATATCGGTTTGGCGTGAAAATACGGTTCTTTGCCAGCGTGCGCGGGTTCGGGAGACAATCGAAGCATGGCAGAGACAATTGCACCGAATACTCCGAAGCAGGAAGCACAAGAGCCGTTGAAAACAGTAGCGGCGTCGGGACGACCGGCAAGCAGCTATGGCGCGGCTCCCCACGATCCTTCGAAGCCAGCCGTGAAGCGGCAGATCGTGGCCTTTAGCTTCTATAAAGTGATGCCGGAGTGGCGCAGGCTGCCCAAGGAAGAGAAGGCCAAGCACAAGACGGAGTTTGCCGCCGTTCTGGCGCGGTGGAACAGGCTGGGCGAGTTTCTTTCGCTGACCTATTCGACCGTCGGCACGCGCGGCGATGTGGATATGTGCGTCTGGTCGATTGGCTACGCCGTCGATGAGATGAACCAGATGCGCAGCGAGTTGATGGGGACGGCGCTGGGCGGATATCTGGATTCGCCGCATAACTTTCTGGCGATGACCAAGCGCTCGCAGTACCAGATCGACCGCGCCGATGAGAGCGAGGGCGAGAGCCGCGGCGCGATTCGTCCCGGTGGCCAGAAGTACATCTTCATCTATCCGTTCTGGAAGACGCGGCCATGGTATCTGCTGTCGCTTGAAGAACGGAAGCGGTTGATGGACGAGCACATTCGCATCGGGTTGAGCTATCCGCGAGTGAAGCTGAATACGACTTATTCGTTCGGCATCGACGATCAGGAGTTCGTGGTGGCGTTTGAGACGAACTTCCCTGAAGACTTCGTGGACCTGGTGCAGCAGTTGCGCGAGACCGAGATCAGCCTCTACACGCTGAAGGACACTCCCATCTTTAGCTGTGTTCGGGTGCCTGCGGAAGAGATGCTCAACCGGCTGGGATAGGACGACATGGCGCGTACCAAGGTCACGACGGTAGTCAAACCGGTGCAGAAGTCGCCCGTGGGGAAGAAGGCTCAGGCGATTGCGGCGACCGAACCTGTCTCTGCGAAGAAGAAGGTTGGGAAGACGGCTAATCCGCTGGCCCCGGCACGCGTCGCCGCGATTCTGGATGCGCTGGAGAAGACTTATCCCGGCGTGGTCTGCGCGCTGAACCATCGCAATGCGTGGGAGCTGACCGTCGCTACGATTCTGTCCGCACAGTGTACGGATGTGCGCGTCAATCTTGTCACTCCTGCGCTATTCAAGGCCTTCCCTACTCCCAAGGCGATGGCTTCTGCTTCCCTGCCGGAGCTTGAAGAATTGATTCGCACCACCGGCTTCTTTCGCAATAAAGCAAAGTCGATTCAGGGCGCGGCCAAGGTTGTTGTCGAGGAGTTTGGCGGCAAGGTTCCGCAGACGATGGAAGAGCTGCTGCGGCTGCCCGGCGTGGCACGGAAGACCGCCAATGTGGTGCTCGGGTCATGGTTTAAGATTGCCGTCGGAGTGGTTGTAGATACGCATGTTATGCGCCTCACCCATCGGCTGGAATTAACTAAGGAAACAGCTCCCGAAAAGGTGGAACGCGACATGATGAAGATCATTCCGCAGAACCACTGGATCGCCTTTTCGCATGAGCTGATCCATCATGGGCGGCAGATCTGCATCGCCCGCAAGCCGCGCTGCGCCGACTGCACGCTGGAGAAACTGTGCAACTCGTCTGACAAGACCTGGACTTCGCATTAGAGCGAATAGCCCCATTCGGAGAGGATAGGCCCGGCCTTCAGCCCTTGAATTTTCTGCCTTTAGGGTTCATGGGGCTGCGCCACATGCTGATATGGATCGCGCCTTCAGTGCGGGTTCGTGGCCATCTCTCATCTTCGATACAGAGGAGCAGCCACGCATCTTGGGGAAGATGGCGATACGCCCTAGTTGGAGCGTGTCAGGGTTTCTATGAGGGCGGGAATGGTGGGCTCGTCGGCTTCGAGATGTGGGGGATGGCCGAGGTCGCGGAGAGCTTGGCTGGTAACGGGGCCTATCGACGCAAGTACGACGGAGGGAGGAAGGGTAAGGCTCGCAGCTTCGAGCAAGGCTATCAGGTTGCGAGCGGTAGAGGCGCTGGTGAAGGTGATGGCGTCCGGGTAGCTTGCAGGCGAGGCGAAGAGTTGCCGGAGCGCGGGGATGGACTCGGGTGGGATCTGGTTGCGATAGGCCTCGACGATGGTGAGGGTCGCACCGGCGGCGGTGAGGGCTTCGGGCAGGATGTCGCGGGCTTCGGCTGCGCGGATGAACAGGACACGTTTGCCATGGGCCTCGGGGGCGAGGGCCTCGGCGAGCGATTCGGCGATGTACTTTGGCGGGACTAGATCGACCTGGAGGCCGATTCCCTGCACTGCTCGGGCGGTGGCCGGGCCTATAACGGCGATCTTTGGAGATAGATGGCTTCCAGAAACCCACGTCCCAGAATCGGGACGTGGGGCACCCGGCTTGAGGGATGGGTTGCGGCGCTGGTGAAAGACTTCGACGGCGTTGACGCTGGTGAAGAGCAGCCAGTCGTAAGTTTCGAGCTGCGCCAGGGCGGCGTCGAGGGGGGCATAGCTCTCGGGGGGGACGATCTCGATGGTGGGAATGAGAATAGGGGTCGCGCCGAGGGACTCCAGCCGGGCGGCGAGATCGGAGGCCTGGGACTGGGTTCGGGTGACGAGGATGCGTTTCTTTTGCAGGGCGAGCATCTGTTCAGCGATTGTAGTTGGCGGGGCGGGCAGAGACCCAATTGGCCCAATCGGAGGCGGAAGTTCCGTCCGCAGGTTGCGGACAGTCATACAGCATTTACAGTAGAAATATGAGGAAACCGTCGAAGGTTGACCTGGTTGGCGTGGGATTGAACGCCACCGATACCGTTATTCCCCTGGCTGACTATCCGGTGCGTGGCTCCAAGGTCGAATTCAGCGCCGCAGATGTGCTGCCGGGCGGACAGGTTGCGAGCACTGTCGTCGCCTGCCAGCTCTGGGGGATGAGGACACGCTATGTCGGCAGCCTGGGCGACGACAGCGCCGCGACGCTACATCACGATGCCTTTGCCGACGCCGGGGTGGAGACGCAGATCGTTACGGTTCCCGAGTGCGCCAGCCGACAATCGCTGATTCTGGTTGATGGCGGCGGCGAGCGGACCGTGCTCTGGCGAAAGGACGAGCGGCTCGATCTGCAGCCGGAGATCCTTGATCGCGAGTGGATCGTGAACGCGCGGGCGCTTCATGTAGACGGCTACGATACGGCAACGGCGACGGTAGCGGCGAAGTGGGCGCGTGAGGCTGGCATCCCAGTCATCGCCGATCTTGATGAACTCTATCCCGGGGTGGACCAGCTTCTGGAAAATATTGACTACCTGATCGTGAGCCGTGACTTTCCTTGCCGGTTGATGAAGGAGCCGAATCTTGAGGACGCTTTACGCAAGATGCAGCGCCGCTACGGATGCCGGTTGACGGCGGCGACGCTGGGACAGGACGGCGTGCTGGCGTGGGACGGCAGCCAGTTTTACTACACACCCGCGTACCATGTGCCGGTGGTCGATACGACCGGGGCCGGGGACACCTTTCACGCCGGTTTCATCTATGGGATGTTGCAGGGGTGGCCGCTGGACCGGCAACTGGACTTTGCCTGTGCCGCGGCGGCGCTGAACTGCATGGCGGTCGGGGCGAGGGGCGGAATTCGGACGGTGGAGACGATTGAGGAACTGATGGCAACGGGCGCGCACTACCCCAACGCCAGCCATGCCTCGCTTGTGACCGTCACGACCGAGGAGCAGATTACCGTTGTCGCCTTCAGCAGCGTTCATGCGGGCCCTCACGAGTAGCGCTTAACACCGTCCAACGGTACGGAGTAGAGTTTTCCATCATGAGCCTGACGACGAGATCGACGATGAGCTACCGCGCGAACCGCCTCCGCCTTACGGCCCCGCTCCTGGTCCTTGCGGCACTTCTATTTGCGATGCCGGCTGCGGCGCTTCAGGCCCAGAGCGCTCCTGCTGCGCAGACGCCCCCCGCGCAACAAACCAAGCCCGATCAGAATACAGACGAAGGCGGCCCGCAGACCGACAACGGCCCGCTCGTCATCCGCAAGAAGCCGGATGATAACGAACCTCCGCCGCCGCCAGCGCCTGCCGAGCCTACGGTGAAGAATCCGAACAACGAGACTTTTTCGTTGCGCGTCGACGTGCCGATCGTCAACCTGAATGTGAATGTCATCCTCGACAAGACCCATCAGTTTGTTCCCGGGCTGAAGGCGGCGAACTTTTTGGTACTCGAAGACGGCGTTCCACAGACGATCACCGGCGTGCGCATGACGCAGACTCCCATCACCGCCGTGATGCTGCTGGAGTTTGCGGCTAACAGCTACTACCTGATTAACGACATGCAGAACGCGTCGTACAGCTTCTTTAGCACGCTGCGTCCCGACGACTATGTGGCCGTAGTGACCTATGACCTGCATACCCACATCCTCACGGACTTCACCAACAACAAGGATGTGATTGCGCAGGCGCTGCAGTCGTTGACGATTCCCGGCTTCTCCGACACCGACATGTTCGACGCGCTGTACGAGACGCTCGACCGGCTTACCCGCGTGGAGGGACGCAAGTACGTCATCCTGATCGGCAGCGGACGCGATACCTTCTCGAAGCTGACGCTGGACAAGATTCTGGCGAAGGTGAAGGCCACGCCGAATGTGACCATCTTCTCCATCGGCACCGGCGCTCTGCTCAACGAACTGCGCGGAGGCCAAGGTGGTATGGGCGGTGGTATGGCTGACCTCAACTATCTGCAGGCTCAGAACCAGTTGAAGACCTTCGCCGCAATGACCGGAGGATTGAGCTTCAGCCCTATCTTTCAGGGCGAGCTTCCCGATATCTTCTCGCAGATCAATAACTCGATCCGCAACCAGTACGTTCTGACCTATCGACCGACGAATACCAAGAACGATGGGTCTTACCGCAAGATTCAGGTGCTGCTGGTAGACAACGAAGGGCACCCTCTGCGGATGCAGGACGAGAAGGGTAAATCGCTCAAATATTCGATCATCGCCCGCGATGGCTATAAGGCCAAACTGCCGGTCGAATAGCGCCGCTGCCGCGCTTCAACGAGGCCGGGGCGTTGTTAGATCGAGGTCGGCGGCGATCATTTGCTTAGTCACAAGAATGATCTGTCCCATGTGCTCGTGAGCGTGGGCGACGACCAGATAGATGGCCTCGAGCACGCTCGCCTCGGGGCGGCCAGGCTGCGGGCTGGTGCGGTCGGTGAGGCGCTCGGGCGGCAGCGTAGCAATGATATGCCGTGCCTCGGCTATGGTTGCGGCAAACCTTTCGGACAGCTCTGCTCCGGACACGCCGCCATCGGCGCTGAACTCGGACTCGCGCACGCGAATGTCCTTGGCGCCCCCCACTCCGTGGGTCGCCCACTGCCGTATGTTGCCGCAAAGATGCAGGACGATATTTCCCACGGCATTCTCATGCGCGCCGCCGCGCTGCCATATCTGCTCATCGGTCAGCTTACCCAGGCAAATCTTCATATTGGTCGCAACCATGTCCAGCCTGCGACAGGAGAAGTCAAGGAAATTTGCAGCTATCTGGTTATCCATCTTCGCATTCTAGCGCAGAAGATATTGACCAGAATCAAGCCTCACCGTACACTCTAAAAAGGTAGTCGGCGAGCAGCAAAGTCGCGGCGCCCGCATCACCTGTTGCCCCCTCGTTCAATGGTAGGACTGCCGACTCTGACTCGGCCAATCGGGGTTCGAATCCCTGGGGGGCAACCAAAACTAAACTTCCCCGCACTTCTCTGAACCGCTCCGAACTCTCGGAGCGTTTTGTTTTGTGCAACTTACGCCGATTTAGCGTTCGCAGAGGTGCGATGCGGTTCGGCGGAAGCCGGACTTTCTTGCGGGTACGGATGCGGGTATAGTGAGTACAAATTGCGGGTATCGAACGTACCCGCAATCTTGGAGGTTCATTATGGCGCTCACGATCCGGGAGATTGAGAACGCGAAGGCTGCTGGCAAACCGTACAAAATGACCGATGGCGGCGGCCTTTGCTTGCTGATTTCTCCATCCGGGGCGAAGCTATGGCGCTGGCGCTACTACTTTGAGGGCAAAGAAAAGATGATGGCGTTTGGCGAATACCCGCTCGTCTCGCTCAAAGACGCCCGCGAGCTACACTTCGCGGCTCGCAAAACCTTGGCTGCGGGCATCGATCCGATGGCGGAGCGCAAAGCGGAAGCTGAGGTCAAGCAAAAAGAAACTGAAGACCGGCAGCGTGAAGCGAAAAACAGCTTTGAGAAGATTGGCCGCAAATGGTGGGCATGGTGGTCTGTTGGCAAGTCTCCTCGTCATGTCGATAC
>NZ_DATKQC010000322.1:0-9745 GCF_035532915.1 Edaphobacter sp. | reverse complement strand
TATTCACGCTGGTCGAACAATTGCGTGGCGCGCTACCGGTGGAGTTCCTGCGTGCTCATGTTCTCGTGCGCACGCAAGAAGCTATTGTCTGGTGGGCACCGTCCGCGATTCGGCCCATGTTCTACACGAAGGAAAAGGGTAGGGAAGTTGCCGGGCTTTCCGGCAAACGGTACCCGCAACCGGGGCTGATCTTCCGCCTTCAGGGCAACAGCCTCGATGTTCGGGCGGTCGCCTGTCATGATCGTCCCGAGCCTCACACGCCACTCTACCGCGCTCCCTACTGGAATGTGAATGACAGAGGCGACGTGTGCCTGGGCACGGCCCGGACTCCGAAGAACGTCACCGTGGAGTCCCTGCCGCTTTGGGAGAAGGCGTTTTTCGAGAGCGAGTTCACCCACCCCAATGCGGCACACAAACTCACCGAACATCCCGGCGGCTTCGTCGGACTCTGGAAGTCGCTGGCGGGGAAAAGGCGGTTTCCGGCGGAGTATCTGGCCGATGCCAAGGAGACCTTGGGTCAGCTCATCCAACGCTAGACCGTGGACGGAAATCTCCATGGCTGGCTTGCACGGCAGCCTGGAGGCTCCTCATGAAGATTACTCACCAGCTTTCAAACGGCAGTTACTACCGGCGCGATCTGAGAATTCTGCTGATCGGCTCCGGAGGCAATGGCAGCGCCGTTCTCTTCGGCCTTCCCTACCTCCACCATGCGTTGGTAGCATGGGGAAAAACCGAAGGACTCAGTGTCACCGTCATGGACGGCGACAGTGTTTCGGCGACCAACTGTGTGCGCCAGCCCTTTGGCGCGGCCGATATTGGCCAGAACAAGGCCACCATCCTTGTTCATCGCATCAACCTGTTCCACGGTCTGGCATGGAGGGCCGAGGAGAGCTATTTCTCAAAGAATCGAAACACTCCCCTCTCGACGTATGACCAGACCATCGATTTTGTTATCAGCTGTGTCGATACGCGCGCGGCCCGACGTGAAATGCATGAAGCATTTCGTACAAAATCTGGTCCATGGCGGCATGTCCGTTATTGGCTCGATCTTGGCAACGATGCCAGCAGCGGACAGTTCGTGCTGGGTCAGCCGCTGAACGATCTCAATCGAAAAAGCCGGACCCGGCTTCGCACCGTAACCGAACTCTTTCCCTTAATCATGGATACCTCCCAGGGCGAAGGACCGCTTCCGAGTTGCTCCGCCGCCGAGGCACTGGAACGTCAGGAACCGTTCATCAACAACGTGCTGGCCACCAGTGCGCTCGCGATGCTGACTCGATTGCTCCGCTATGGCGTTCTCGATCATCATGGCGCGTTTTATAACGCGGAAAGCGGCCGTTCCGTGCCCTTGCCCATCGATCCCGACGTTTGGGAAAAACAGGCACGCCGCCGACGCAGACTGGTGGCAGCCGCCTAGTCTCGCAGTTCAACTGCTGTGCGAACCGGATCCTTCTGTCGTGCGTGCTCGGCGCTTTATTTGGATGAGAAGCGTACCAGCTATCCTGGCGATATCCGTCCTGCTCGCCAAGGCATTCGTGGCTGACGAGGTCCATATGAAGTACACATAGAATCGCTGATTCCATCCAAGCAATATCGTGATACGTGGATCTGGATGTCCGACAATGCTCTCAGCAGATTGATCAATTCATAGCTGGTAGCTACCCGAGATCGCATGCCTCCATCAGCATCGCCGTATCAAGCGAGGATCGAAAAGAAATGCGTGTGGTCTCCCGCTTTCGTGTGTTTGAAAGGACGGTCCGGGGCCGTAAGAAGCTGGTATTTTGCGGCGATGACGGAGGGTTTTACCGGCTTGGTGATCTCCGCAATCTGGAGTACACAATCGAGGAACTGGCAATGAGTTCCCCTCAATCGGAGACTGCGGCGACTCATGCCAGCTTGTTCGCGTAGCGATATGGACCAATACGGCCCTGAAGTGTCCCGCTCGTTTTATTTCCATCTTTGGGAGATAAATCATGTATTTCCCGGTCGATTTGGCCGAATTTCAGACCTGCATTACAACCTACCCATCGCGGATGGGATCCGCGAATCACCATGAAAGGGAGGCCCCAGATGGCCCATTCAACTACCACATTCGAAGGACTCTCTTTCGACCGTGTTTTAACGTCCGAGGGCATCGATCCACTCGATGCAGTCTCCTGGGAGCATCGGGACGCAGTGATTCAGGACAGCAAGGGCAACACCGTGTTTGAACAGAAAGGCGTCCGTGTTCCGGCTAGTTGGTCGCAGATCGCCACCAACATCGTTGCCTCGAAGTACCTCCACGGCAAAATCGGAACCGAGTCGCGGGAACAGGGAGTGGACGCGCTGATCCATCGCGTCGTCTTCACCCTTAGCAACTCCGGCCAGGCGCAGGGATACTTTGTGTCGACAGCAGACGCCAAAGTATTCGAGGCCGAACTGACGGCCCTGATGGTCCACCAGTATGCTGCTTTCAATTCGCCGGTCTGGTTCAATGTCGGTTGCGAGACCCTTGAGCCTGAAAATCAGGCCAAGAGCTGGTACTGGTCGGCTGAGTTCGATCAGGTTGTGCAGGGAAGGGAAGGCTACCGGAAGCCGCAGTGCTCCGCCTGCTTTATCAATTCTGTCGACGACTCGATGGAGTCGATTCTTACCCTGGCGAAGACCGAGGGGATGCTCTTCAAGTGGGGCTCCGGAACGGGCACCAACTTTTCGGCCATCCGCGGTTCCATGGAAAGCCTCTCGGGCGGCGGAACCGCCTCTGGGCCGCTCTCATTCATGCGCGGCTATGACGCCTTCGCCGGCGTCATCAAGTCCGGCGGCAAGACCCGCCGCGCCGCCAAGATGGCGATTCTCGATGTAGATCATCCCGACATCGAGGATTTCATTACGTGCAAGAGCAGGGAAGAGAAGAAGGCGCAGGCCCTGATCGCGGCGGGCTTCGATGGCAATGGGCCGGACTCGGAGGCATACGCTTCGATCTTCTACCAGAATGCCAACAATTCGGTTCGCGTCAGCAACGAGTTCATGCAGGCGGTAGAGAACGGTGCAGACTGGGAACTCCGAGGCCGGGTGGATGGATCATCGGTCAAGATGGTCAAAGCACGGAATCTCTTCCACCAAATTGCGGAAGAGACCTGGCGCTGCGGCGATCCGGGGATGCAGTTCGACTCCACCATCAACGACTGGCATACCTGCCCGTCGTCCGGCCGGATCAATGCGTCCAATCCATGCTCCGAGTACATGTTCCTGGATGACTCCGCGTGTAATCTCGCATCGCTAAACCTGATGCGCTTCGCGAGCGCGGATGGCTTCGATGTAGAGCTCTTCCAGCATGCGGTACGCATCCTGATCGTAGCGCAGGACATCCTGGTCGACATGGCCGGCTATCCAACCGAGGCGATTGCGAACAACTCTCACGACTATCGTCCGCTTGGGTTGGGCTACGCGAACCTGGGCGCATTCCTGATGAGCCAGGGGCTTGCGTATGACTCCCACGAAGGCCGAGCGATGGCGGCCGGCATCACCGCTCTCATGGGAGGAACGGCCTATCGAGCTTCGGCAGAGATCGCCGCGGCGCGAACGGACCTGCTGGGGGCAAATCCAGCGCTCGGCACTGGTCGCAGCGGCGCGTTTCCCGGTTTTAGCGGGAACCGTGAAGCGTTCCTGCGCGTGATCGCGAAACACCGCGCATCGGCACAGGTCTTGTTGGGATTCCCAAGCATTCCCAACCGGCTCCTCGAAGCTTCCGTTCATAGCTGGACCGACGCAGAACGGATCGGACAAAAGACTGGTTTCCGCAACGCGCAGGTCACCGTGCTTGCCCCGACCGGCACCATCGGCTTCATGATGGACTGCGACACGACAGGGATAGAACCAATGCTCGGCGTCGTTGTCTTCAAGAAACTGGTCGGCGGCGGTCATCTCACGCTACCCAACCAGGCAGTTCGCAATGCGTTGACTCGTCTGGGTTATTCAGATGATGAGATGAATGTGATCGAGGCCTTCATCAAGCGCAACAGTACCATTGAAGGAGCCCCGGGTCTCCGGGACGAGCATTTGCCCGTCTTCGATTGTGCGTTCCGGCCCAGCAACGGCAAACGCTCCATCCACTGGAAAGGCCACGTCCTGATGATGGCGGCAGTGCAGCCGTTTCTCTCAGGCGCGATCTCAAAGACGGTCAACCTGCCGTCCGAGGCGACGGCCGACGAGATCGAGGAAGCGTATCTCGATGCCTGGCGGTCCGGACTTAAGGCAGTTGCAATCTACCGCGACGGCTCCAAGTCCTCGCAGCCTGTCAGCGCCAACGCGGAAGCCAAGCCTGAAGCCAAGCCTGTGGTCGATGAAGCTCCCGCCGACCTGTCAGGTCCACCGGCAGCCAACCGGCACCGTCTGCAGGATGAGCGTTCGGCCATTACGCACCACTTCTCCATTGCTGGGCATGAGGGATATCTCAAGGTTGGGCTATATCCCAACGGCCAGCCGGGCGAGATCTTCGTTCGCATGGCCAAGGCGGGATCAACCATCGCCGGCATGATGGAGTGCTTTGGTACGGTCGTCTCGGTGAGCCTGCAGCACGGAGTGCCCCTCAAGGTGCTCTGTGACAAGCTCTCCCACAGCCGTTTTGAGCCGTCAGGCTGGACCGGCAACGAGGAGATTGGCTACGCAAAATCCATCATGGATTACCTCTTCCGCTGGATGGAGCTGCGTTTTCTGTCAGGACGACAACTACCCCTGTTCGACGCGGCGGGTACACAGAAGAACGCTGGCAGGGAACTCAACCAGACCCCTGCCAGCGTGTCCCGCTTCCTCCATGATGCGTATGAGGGAGGAGATGCGCCGCTCTGCTCGACGTGTGGGGACATCATGGTGCGCAATGGAAGCTGCTACAAATGCATCAACTGTGGGGGAACCAGCGGCTGCTCGTGAGGGGCGGCCGCTGATCTTTTCGAGTCAGAGGGAAATGGTCGAGGCATAGAGTGAAGACGGCGAACTCCCGGCTTAAACATCTCTGACGCGTCACAAACGCTTTACATTTGCTAGAATGTAAAGCGAGGAGTCGTTAGCCGTGGAAGCCATCCTTAGCAGCAAAAATCAAGCTACCATCCCTAAATCGGTGCGGGAATATTTAAATCTGAAACCAGGCGATCGATTCAAGTTCTTCTTCCAGCCGGATGGGACCGTCGTCATTCTTCCCAAGATCCCGCTATCGAGGTTGAAGGGCAGTGTACCTAAGCTCGACCGGCCTATCTCCATTGAGGAAATGAACCTCGCAATTGAAGCCGGCGCGACGGAGCGCCGCCGCCGATGATCGGTCTGGACACAAACGTCATCCTGCGCTATTTGCTCCAGGACGACCCAAAACAGACACGCCAAGTCAACCAAATCGTTGATCGACAGTTGAGCGAGCAAAACCCGGGGGTTATCAATCTGGTTACGGTGCTCGAGGTTGTTTGGGTCTTGCGCAGCCTTTTGAAGCAGACCCCTTCCCAAATCGCCTCTCATGTGGAAAATCTCCTCGCCGCAGACTTCCTCGAAGTTCAAAACGAGCAACAGGTCTTCGAGGCTGTTTTTGCTCTCAAGCGCGGCACCGGAGAGTTTGAAGATGCCTTGATCGGAGCGCTGAATGCCTGGACAGGTTGCTTTCATACATTGACGTTTGATCGAAAGGCTGCTCGCTTGCCTCATTTCCAAGCGATCGTCTGATCGGATTCGAACTGAATGGTTGGAATGGTTGTTCTCGTTGCCTGGAAGTGGCCGCAACCTGCGGCATTGCGTGGACGCTGCGTAGTGCGAGGCATTCTGCCGCGGCAGATTGGGCGTGCTTGTGACGAAGCTCAAATCTGTATCGATCGAGCCATTGAAGCGCGTGGCCTTGGAGCATCTTCATCCGCAGGCCAAGCCGTTGGATTCTGAGCCAAACGAGATATGGAAAATGCTCGGCGGTGATGAAGATATTCGCCGCATGAGACGAAATGCTCATATTCTGGCGGTACTGGCTGCGTATGTGCAGTGCTGGAACTTTACGTCACCCATTGTGGTGGTTGAGAAAATCCCATCAAGATGCGCTGCTGCTGAAGCGCTGGTCGTTTTGGATTGAGCTTGGATTCTGGCTCTCTGGGATAGCTCTGGAAACATCCTTCCATGTTCACTTAGCCGCGTCGTCCTATGTGCAGGCTGCGGTTGCTGTATGAGCCTGGTTTCTTTGCGACGTTGGGACTCGTGGTTTTGGTCTTCAACCGCATGATCTCGTAGGGTACTGCCGATGGGACGGCGGATCCGGTCACGTGACTACGCCGAACTGTCATCGGGACGACTTCCAGACCGCACCGCCTCTACTTCATCGGTTCACGCCAAGGTGGAAGCCACATTGAAATTCGTGGGCAAGATCGGCAGATCGTCTGCTTGAAACTCCGTGGCGAAGTATTCCGCAATCTTCTGCTCATCGCTGCGACGAACGTGTGTGGTGATACTGATGCGCGCTTCAAAAGCAGACGCGCATTGTTCTTTTGTGCAGTTTGTAGAGCGGCCCCTCCTGGCAGGTAAGGAGGGCCTCGTTGTTTGCCCTGGAGAAATCATGTGCTTCGATGTCCTGTTTGTTTTGTTCGCGCGGTGCTGATCTATGCAGAGGCATTGCTGACCCGCTTCTTCGGTAATACAACCACCACTCTGCTGCTGGTGATTTCCCCGTTCGGTCTTTGTTTGCTGACGGCTGTGCTTTCGTGGGCGCGCTCTTCGTTCGTGCCGTTTATCGGTAAACCGCTCATTCCTATAAGGAGGATTCCATGCAAAACTCCCAACTCTATGCTGCACCGCGTGTCGCAGATACTCCTACAACTCTTTACCGTTTTCAAGTCCGCCTTTTACTGGCGATTCTGATCACCTTTTTTGATGCAGCAGTCATGGTTTCGTCCGGCCCTGTGCTTTATGAGGCAGCTCGGACAAATCCGTTCTACATGGCCGGGTTGATTGTCCCCGCAATCAGCCTTCTCGGGACGCTTGCGAGAGTCTGGCTGTTGACGCTCAGCCTTGCGGCGAAGGGGTGAAAATGGACTCCATCTTCGCAACCGCTGAACTCATCTCCTCCTACACTCGCAGCCAGGCGATCGAGGATGGCGTCCTGATCGATATGACTCAGGAGCCGTTTGGACGATTGTCGCGAGAAGCCGGCATTCGCTGGCCCATTGCGATGACTGCTGCTGCGTTTCAGGCATTTGTCGCCGTGTCCGATGCCAGAGGTCACGCTTGCCAGGATATCCGTGGAAGATGGTGGGACGTGGTGTGCATGTTTCGACGTACACGCCAGGAAGTCTCACCGACAGAAGCCCGCTGGACACTCCAGGTAAGAGATCCGGACGGGCGGACGCGAAAGAAATCATTGAAGTGTGTCAGCGGCCCCTCCGATGACCTCTCCCCCTGTCTTACCTTTATGTTGCCAGACGAGGACTGACCATTCGTAGACCGCCAAGCTAATCACTCTTCCGGCCAGGTGCGGTGATGCAGTCGCGTCATTGCTCTTGTGCCGCCGTCATGCCCCTTCGCGTGTGTCCAGTATCCATGGGCGCACGCGAAGTTTTTTTTACTCGATACAAACCCTAAGGAGAATGCCCATGCTTTTGACTATGCAATCGAAAACCGCAGCGCACCATAAACTTGAAGCCCTGATTGCAACAGGCCGTGCGACGGCCGGCAATGTCGTCGACCACGTGATGAACAACCAGCCCAGTGACCGTCTGGCGCGCGCCAGCGATCTGGAGTTCCAGACCAATACCGAGACGCCGGCGATCACGGTCGTCTACCCCGACAAGGGCGCTTTGGAAGGCAAGGTGGAACAGAAGCTCCACCGTAATGCGTTGACCCAGATGGCGCAGACTTCGGAATTGCCACTGAAGTTTATGGACGCTCTCCAGCACACCACTGCGCCCTGGGGACGCGAGTTGCTGGCCCACAACCTGAACACTGTGTTCCACAACCGTATGCCGAAGAGCCGCTACCTTCTCCGGTCGCTCGGCGGCGAACTTCGCGGATTCCTCTCCGACCGTTACCGTAGGCTGGATTCGCGGCCGATCGTCGAGGCGTTCGCTACCGCCGTACAGCGGAAAGGTGCTTTGCCCTATGCCGGTTATGTCACTGATACGAAGGTGGCGATCCAGGCAATTATGCCGGAAGTCTACGAGCCAATCCCGGGCGAGATGGTCGCCTACGGACTGAGCCTCGAGAACTCGGACTTCGGCAACGGCGCACTTTCCGTTCGCGCCTATCTGCTCCGCATCTGGTGCTCCAACCTGGCGATCACCCAGGAGGAGATGCGGCAGGTCCACCTCGGCAAGCGTCTGGACGATTCCATGCTCTACTCGAATCGCACCTACGAGCTCGATGCGAAGACAACGGTGAGCGCGCTGCGAGACGTCATCGACGGGCAGCTTGATGCAGACGCGCTCAAGCGCCGCATGGAGGCTATCCGGCACGCCAACGATCAGGCTGTCGAACCACAGCAGGCAAAAGAGACCTTTCGCAAGCTGTTGCAGAAGGGAGAATCGGAAGCGGCTGCGCAGGCCTTCGAATCGCAGGATACCTACAACTTGCCGGCGGGCAACACGAACTGGCGCTTGTCGAACGCTATCTCCTGGATCGCTGGACAGGTCACCGATGCCGAGCGGAAACTCGATCTGATGAAGATTGCCGGGGAGGTACTTCCCAAGGCGTCATAAATGACGCGGGTGCATGGAAAGGAGATCTATGCACCCCGTCCGGCTACATCTAAAGGCATTTCCGTGCGCCATTTGTGGCGCCACGAAGGAATATTTTTCAAGAAAGTAAGTTGTATCTCGGCCTATACTGCGGTTGATCGGTATTTCAATCCTTGTTGGGCAGATGCTCGCGAATGCCGCCAAAGGGTCATAGCTGGAAAGATCTGACATGGAGCTGGGCCTGCTCGACCGGGGATCCGGCTTCTGATCAGGCATTGGAGAGCGCTGCGCAGGCAGCTTGGCCCTACGCTCTTCTATGCGCCTGGACCTTCCTGAATGATCAGGATGCGGCGTACGACCTGATGGACCATGCGATGCAGAATGCATCCGCCTACTTTACCCGTCACCGGGAAGTTCTTTCGGAGACGCTCACCGCGCGCATCAAGAGCGTTCTCCGTCGTCGCGCGAGGCAGCTTGCCGTCAGGCAGGGCCGGGAGTTGTCGTATGGTTCGCTGCAAGACCTTGAAGGCCTCTATGTTGGGCAATCGGAGGTCGAGCAGCAAGCGATGGCAAACGAGATGTTCGCGCGGCTGTCGCCGTTTGCGCAATCCGTGGTTCGCCGGCGGTGGCTGGGATACACCTGGAGAGAGATTGCCCGGCAACTAAATCTGGATCATACCGTGGTACGTCGTGCATACTTTCGGGAGTTGGAGTCGTTGCTGCTAAGCCTCTCCCGGTCTGGAGATTCTCCCCAATGAGAAGACTGTGGCCCTGGTCCTCGCGTGCTGAGGATCATCTCGAAGCATGGATTGCGAAGCGGCATCAGGAACGGGTGCTTGCCGGTGAATCGAACCCCACGGGTCCTTGCCCTGATGAGGCCTTTCTGCGCGGGCTGGCTCGGCGCTCTAAAGCGATTGACATAGCCGATCCGCGTGTCGATCACGCTGCGAGCTGTCCCGCGTGTATGAGCAGGTTGCTCATTCTCCGCTCGGAATACCATTCGCAGCAGCGGAAGATGCAGGTTGCGTTTGCTGGAGCTGCGTGTCTGATTCTCATTGCTTCGCTTATTGTGGTGC
>NZ_DATKQC010000321.1:0-2911 GCF_035532915.1 Edaphobacter sp. | reverse complement strand
GCTTTGCGCGCTTCTCCACCGACGACTTCGAGGGCACCATCAAGGGCTACGTCGGCGAGGGCAACTTCACCAACGACCCCCTCAACACCTTCGGCGGAGCGGGAGTGGTCGAGATCCCCAACATGCAGCAGCTGCTGCGCTTCATCTGCGAGAACGGCTTCGAACACCACGTCGCCGCCAACTTCGCCACCGTCGCCGGCCCCATCCACGAAGCCGCCACCAAATACCTCGGATGGCCTACTCACTTGCATAAATAAGAAGCGGATTCCCTCAGACTAGTCGGTACCCCATGTCCGAAACTTCGGACATGGGGTATTCAGCTTTGGGGCCTATTAGTGAAGCCGTACGCCGACGGAGACGATGCGCGGAGCGCCCAAGGTCAGCAGTGGGGTTCGTCCAGCCTGAACCTCAGTATTGAAGAGATTTTGCGCCGAGCTATAGACCTGCCATCTGCGCCCAAAGGCATGTTCGGCATAAAGATCGACCTGGGCATACCCTGCGAGCCGGAACTGGTTTGCCGAATCATCAAACGACTGCCCGCTGGTTCTAAGATCGACGCTCAGGATGCCAACCTTGTCTTTGTGAAGCCGCGCCTGCAGCGTTGCACTGTTTCGCGGCACCTCCGCCGTCCACTTGCCTACAAGCGTCGGGTCGGCCTGAAACTTCGTGACCGTTGAGACCGCATACTGATATCCGCCAGTCAACATAAGAAATGGCAGCGGCTTCAGCTCGTACTCCGCGGTGAGGCCGCGGCTCTCCAACTGGCCCAGATTTTGCCGCTGCAAGAGCTGGCTGATTCGAGTGGAGCTGATAGCGACCGAAGCCACGGGACGATTCACCTGCGTCCAGAAGTAGCTTCCCCGCACAGAACCCCAGCGTGAGAGATCCATCAATGCACCGCCCTCAAAACCCGTAGCCCGCTCGGAGCGCAGATTTCCATTGGCCAGCGTGATCTGCTGGCCTACCTGAAATTTGCGGTACAGCTCGTTCAGCGTCGGACCACGAAAGGCGCGGAAACCTGACGCGGTAAGCGACAATCCTCCGGCTATCTTCTTGACAATGCCGAGGCGAGGGTCGAAGACCGTCTCCTGCACGGTAGGAAGCGGCGAGGACGAGCCTGCGGTAGTTTGTTTCGCGTCCAGATTGCCAAAGCGATCGAGCCGCGAAGAGAACGCAATCGACCATGTAGACGGCTGCCACAACACCTCTCCATAAATACCCGAGCCGCGCTGGCGAGCGCTGATGCTGACGTTGGGCTGAGAAACACCGCTCTTGACCGAGGTCTCATTATCGGTCGCGCGTGTATCGATCAGGTCGCCTCCCGCGACCAGCGTCACCTTCCCTGCATAACCCCGAGCCCACTGCACCGCGCCGCCAATCTGCTGTGAAGGAACCCGTTGCAGGTTCGTCAGCTTCTCCGAGGCACGGTCCGCAGCGATCGAAGAGAAGCTCTGGCGATAGTTCTGATCGGAGCCGTAGAGACGCAGCAGGAAGCGTCCGGCATCAGCAGGCGACCAGTTCGCGCCGCCAACATATCTCCACAGGCGCGTCGCGTTCGTCTGCACGGGGGTTCCGTTGCCACGGGCTTCATTCAGTAGATTTCCCAACAGAAACAGGCTGCCATCGCTGCCGAGAGCGCGCCGCAGATCGACCCGCCCGCTCTGCGAGTGGACGTTCGAGGCAGTGTCGATAGGCCCACGCACTGCAGGAGCGGTAAGAATATATCCATCGGTGCGGAAGAAGGAGGCCGCAGCAAGCCCGCTCCAGCCGTGCTCTCCCGCTGTGAGCAGTCCGTTTACGCTGGAGGTATCTTCGCTTGCTCCCGACACATCCGCCGCATAACCAAGATGCTGCGGAACCACGGGCACCACGTCGATGACGCCGCCGATGGCGCTCGAGCCATAGAGGTCCGAAGCTCCACCACGCATCAGCTCGACATCGCGCACAGCCAGTTCCGGAATCTCGTTCCAATGAATCCATCCGCCGAAGGCATCGTTCAGGGGAACCTGATCGCTGAGGACAAGCGTGCGGCTGACAGCCGTGGAGCCAAGTCCGCGCAAGGAAGTTCCTTGCGTGGTTGGATTGGAGACCCACGAACTGGTGCGGCGAAAGAGCTGGAAGCCAGCGACCTGACGAAGCGCGTCGTCAAGAGTAAACCCGGGGGCCTCTTGAAGCTGCTCCCCCGTCATGGTGCGAACGCTGCTGGCGCTGGCATCGAGCGCCAGGGGCATACGTGCAGCGGTTATCTCGATGCTCTCGGAAGCGGTGGCAACCCGAAGCACGACAACCAATCTGTCCTGATCGCCGAGGGTCTGGCGTGCAGGGGCAAAGCCATTGTGACTTACCTGAATCCGTGTGCCTGCCTCTGCCGACACCGATGCGCATCCATTCACCTGTCCAGAAAATGCCTGCGGAGGATTTGTCTCAACCTGCACCGTGGCACCGGGCAACGCATCGCCACGTTGGTCCTGCACGCATACCTGCACATGACGCGGAGCCGCGAAGGCTATGGATAGAGAACAGAACAGCCAGGCGACAACTGAAGCAGCGAATCGAATCGACATTATTTCCCCATACAATCCTATCGTTTCGAACGCGATTTTCGCGAGGCGTCGCTGAGATTTCTCCGGTCCTCTCACCGTTCCGTACTTCGTGATACTCTTCCGCACAAGAAGGCTGACACGATGCCGATCACCCGCAGAATCTTTTGCACGCAAGCCGCCCATGCTGTCACGGCAGGCATACTTTTGCCGCGAGCGCTCACGGCCGAGTCTTCCACTTCTCGTCCCGACGTTGCGGCGATCGATCATGGCCGCATCCTCAAAGCAGCGCAAGCTTATCTCGCAAAGGCCCCAACTCCGCTGACCGCGTTACCCTGCAAGCGCAGCCCGGGGACGCCGCATGACTTCTA
>NZ_DATKQC010000320.1:0-19335 GCF_035532915.1 Edaphobacter sp. | reverse complement strand
TGACAGCGGAGGTGGACAGCAACACCTCGGGCTCTGCATCTCCCGCCACGGATGGTTGTACGCCAACCGGATTCACGAACACTTGAGCCGAAACTGAAGGTTGAAACTCGACAGCAGCCGCACTCTCGGCTATACCTGCCTTGTCTTTCTTATCTTGCTTAGCTTCACCCTTAGCGCCCTTCTCTGCTTTCACCGATGCGCCCTGGCCTTTAATAACTCTCCCGGTTGAATCGTCTTGGCTCTTGCCATGAAGAGGGCTCTCGCTCTTGCCTGTAATCACCAGCTTCACGTTCCCGTCCGTCGCTGGGGCAGTTGTCGGAGTTGCAATTTGTGGATCGAGGCCCTCAGCTCCCTCTGTGCTGTCCTGCACGCTCCCATCAGCCGCACTGTTCGCGAGCTTTTGTCCCTGGCTTATCCCGGTTCCCGGAACAACCGGAACGGGCTGGTCATCGTAGATCTTCATCTGAGAAGCAGCATTCGCCTCACTTAGCTTTGCGTCACGCGGGGACACAGCGCTGGCTACGCTTGAGCCTGTTTTATTTGCAACAGGAACAGCTGCCGTTCCCGTCCTCAGCGACCCCAAAGACTTCACATCTTCAGTTGTAGCCTTGGCTTTCTGAGTAACACTGATCGCAGATCCCGCTGCAGAAATTGGCTTACGAGGAGTGGCGACGTCGCTCTCAACAGCGTTTTTTGGCTTGGTCTGGCCGCCCACATTCAATGGCGTCTCTCCTGCAGCGACATTATTTTCAGCAAGGCTCTCGACAAACGACATGCCAGCAGGCTCCGTATGCCCGGAAGCGGCAGGCCGAGTGCTAGTCGTATCTGTACCAAGCGATGTTGAAGTTACTGCTGCCATCAGCATGTCTCTTCCTCTTCCGTCTTACGAGTCAAATGCATTTCACCCGCCAAAGAAGTTGCCGAAAGGATTAGGAAGAACTTATCTCGGACGTGATCAGCAATTGGTCTCGAGCGTCCGACCATCTCCTCCGTGCAAGAAATCGATCGTCCAACGCCGCTTGCGTCTTTCGTCCGGCCTCGACCTCGGCCTGCGCCGCCGCATTATCGACGACATATTTCATCTGTTCACTCTGCATGCGGCTGGCAAGATACTGTTTTCGCACCTCGTCTTTCAACATCTCACGCTCCAACCGGAGCTGCCGCAGGCGCTCCTGTCTCCATTCGGCGATCTCCCGTTGCGTACGGGCTGCGGCCAATCCCAGAGCGTCTCCCGCGACCAATGCATCGCGGCCGCGAGAGTTCGAAGAGCGTGCTCTCTCTTCTTCGGCGCCAATCGCCTGCTCCGCCTCATGGACAGCCCTCATGGCCCGCTGCAGGCCTGACGAATGCATCTCTTCGATGTCCCCATACAACGACATCAGCCGCTTAAGCCCTGCTAACCGGGCATGCATGATTACAACTCCATCGCTTGCAACCGTGCTACGGTCTGCTCCATGGTCACGCGCTCATGGCTTCCCTGCTCCATGAATTCGCGCAGCCCAGGCATGGCTCGCATCGCGCGGTCCAGCTCCGCATCCATTCCTGCCTTATAAGCGCCAATGCGAATCAGGTCCTCCGAACGCGCATGGGCTGCCAGCAACCGACGCGCCAACATCGCCTGAGAGCGATGCTCGGATGCCGTAACCGCAGGCATCAACCTGCTCAACGAGTCGAGAACGTCCACTGGCGGATACCATCCTCCAGCCGCCATCGACCTCGACAAAACGACATGTCCGTCCAGAAGCGACCGCACCGCATCCACGACTGGGTCCTGTTGATCGTCGCCTTCCATCAACACGGTATAGAACGCCGTAATGCTGCCGTTCTGAAAGTTCCCTGCGCGCTCTACCAGCTTTGCCAGCCGAGCAAACACTGATGGGGTATACCCTTTGCTGGCTGGAGGTTCGCCCGCAGCCAGCCCAATCTCGCGCGCTGCCATCGCATACCGCGTCAATGAATCCAACACCAACAACACATGCTTCCCCCGCGCAGCATAATATTCTGCAACCGCCGTAGCGGCCATGGCCGCGCGCATTCGCAACAACGGGCTTTGGTCCGAAGTCGACACCAACACAACCGAACGCCGAAGTCCCTCTTCACCAAGCGAGTCTTCAACAAACTCACGCACCTCGCGCCCGCGCTCGCCTACCAGCCCCACAACCGTAAGATCAGCGGCGGTATTACGAGTCATCATTCCGATCAAGGTGCTTTTGCCTACACCCGATCCGCCAAAGATGCCAACTCGCTGACCGCGTCCAACGGTCAACATACCATCGATGACCCTCAGCCCTGTCTGCAATGAATCTTTAATCGGCTCTCTCGCCATCGGGTGCGGCACCGCACCGTCAAGAGGCCACATCCCTGCCGATCTTGGGGTTGGCATCCCATCGAGAGGTTCGCCCAACGCATTCAAGATGCGTCCCTCCAGCTCTTCTCCAACCGCGATTCCAGGCGTCACTCCCATCGCAACGAGCGAGTCTCCATAACGAATCCCCCGTGTCGCTTCGAGCGGCATGGCCAGAACATGTCGTCCGCGAAATCCAATTACCTCGGCGCGATGCCTCTTACCTTCACCATCTAGAATCTCGCAGCACTCGCCTACCGAACACAGGGGCCCATCGGCCTCGACCGTCTGCTCATTGGCTTCCACGACGCGTCCGCTCCACCGCAATGCCGGGCGCGTTGCCAGTTGTGCAAAATAGGAGCCAAGAAGCGGATAGGTCGTCTCCTCCTCGAGCATCAAGCGGGCCTCTGCTGCAGAAGGTCGAAGAACCCTTTCTCAATCTCCTCCAACTGCGCACGGATGCCCAGTTCCACCTTCCCCACGGCCGCTTCAAGGATGCATTCTCCGGCCTCCAGCCGTACATCTCCCACCAGTTGCACTCGCGATTCCGCATCCATCTCGAGCGCGTTCTTCCAGCTCTCCAACTCGCCGGCAGGAACGCGCAACTCCATCGTGCTGTTGTCCGTCACCTTATCCAGTACGACACGAACGGCCGCCGTTAGGAGCAGAGGATCGAGCTTCGCTTCACGATGCAGAATCCGCGCTGCAATCGCGAGGGCCAGCTTCACAACCTCTGCCTCTACGTCGATGAAGTAACGCTTACGCTCAACTTCAAATGCTTCTAAAGCTTGCGTCACGCGGGCTCGTTCCAGCAGTACCCTTTCCAGCAACTCCTCTTCCCACTCCTGCCGCGATTCAGCTCTCGTCTCGCTGCGCACACTCTCCATCTGTGCGCTGAATCCCTGTTGCTGCAACTCCAATTGAGCCTTTATCTCTTCGACTTGTTCCTGCGTGTAAACCTCATCAGCGTTCAACACCTGCACCACATCTGTGTCCTGCGCCGGGTCTGTTCCCGGTTCACTCAGGGAATAAAACTCGAGCCGCGAAATATCATTCTTTTTATGCAGCCCACCCATTAGTCTTCCAGGCATTCCTGGCAGCGTATGGTCTGTGTTTGCATTCCCTTTTTCCTCAGATAGCGAGATCATCGTCTACCTCCATCTTCAAAATCATGCGGCCTTCGCTTTCAAGCTGGCGGGCCAGGGCCAGCAGCTCCTGCTGGGCATGGTTGACCTCTTTCAAGCGGACAGGCCCCATCACCTCCATGTCCTCTTTAAGCATCTCGACAGCACGAGAGCTCATCGCCTTGAACAGATGCGACTTGACGTTGTCGCGTCCGCCTTTGAGTGCCAGTGCCAGTACTTTTTTGTCGGCGGCCGCGACAAACTCGCGAATACTCTCGGGCGGCACCGTCACCAGATCTTCAAAGGTAAACATCAGGTTTCTAATCCCAATCGCAAGCTGAGGCTCATCGTGCTCGATCTCCTCAAGAATCCCCTTGCTCTCGATCTGGTCCAGCCGGTTCAGCAACTCCGCCACCGCTTTGAAGCCGGAGTAAGACTTTCTTCCGGACGAACCGGCTCCCTCCATCCGTTTGTGCAGTACCAGCGCAACCGTCTGCGCCATCTCCGGCGAAAACTGCCGCATCTCCGCCAATCGCCGCACCACATCGACCCGCATCTGTCCATGCAGGCTCATCAGCACCGCCGATCCACGCCTCGCATCCAGATGCGCCAGCACCAGCGCAATCGTCTGCGGGTGTTCGGTCTCCAGAAACTTGCTCAAATGTTGCGGATCCATCTTCTGCAGCATGGCCATATCGCCGTTGGTCCGTTCCCGGACCTTCTTCACCTGTGCCAGAAGATCCTCAGCCTTGCTCGAGCCAAAGGCCTCCGTCAACAGCTTGAGCGCATACTCCGGACCACCGCGCACCATGTACTGCTGGGTCTCCAGCAGACCGTAAAACTCCGTCAACACCTGGGTCAGTTGCTGCGCGGGAATCTCGCCCAGGCGAGTAATCTCCTCCGTCACGCGCCGGACATCGGCCTCCGACAAACTCAGAAAGAGCGTCTTCGCCAACTCGTCGCCAAGCGCCACCATCAGGATCGCGGCCTTGCGCAGACCAGGTATCTCCGCAGGCGCAAACCCCGACTCCGCGGGAAGCAACAACGGATTATGCCTCACACTCTCTGCTTCACGCATCTGCATCGCTGCACCCATCACTCACCATCCTCTGTCGATCCAATCCATGCCTCCAGCAGCCTTGTGCTCTGCGCGGGCTCCCGGCGAATATGTTCGGAGACGTGATCGAAGATCCCCTGTTGTTGCCTTTGGGCCCTGCTCCTCATCGGCAGGGGCAGCAGATCCTCTGTCTCATCCGGTCTCCATTCCGGTTCAGCCGGCAACATCCGATCCTGTTCTTGGCCCAGGGCTGTCGAAGCGCTCGCACCTTCGGTCAGCAGCAAGGGCTCGCGCAGCGTAGCCGCTACCTGTCTGCCCATAGGACGCAGCACAAACAACACAAGCAGCACGCCGCAGAGTCCTATCACCAAAGTTCGCATCATTCCAGGCTGCGACGCTGCGAGCGTCTTCGCTCCCTGCATCACGCTGTCTATCATCGGCGGCTTCATCTCTGGACCATTGGTACTGAAGCTGATGTTTTCCATCACCACCTGGTCCCCTCGCCTCGCATCGTACCCAACCGCTGCCTGTGCCAGTTGTTCGAGCCTGCGCATCTCGTCCGCGCTTCGCGGCTTCCAGACCGTATGCTCCAGTTTGCCCGTACCTACCGTCGCCTCCCGGTCGTTCACCACCACTGCCGCAGTCACTCGTCGTACTCGCCCCGGTCCTTCTTCCGAGTGCAGCAGATGTTTGGTCACTCCATAGGTCCCGTTCTCTTCCTGGATACTCTGATCGCGCCCATTGCCTTGCTGCGGATACACCGGCAGCGCCTGCTTCTGTAACAGCGGCGGAGTTCCCGGAGCCGCAGCAGCCTGCGATCCCGCCACAGAACCCGCGGGAGCACCGGCAGGAGAGTTGCTCGCCGTACCCGGAACCCCCGATGCCTTCGTCGGCAGGGCCGAGACCTCTTCCTTCTTCTGCATACTGAGCGTTGCCGTCTGGCTTGGGTCGTAGACCTCGTCGGTCCGCTCCTCGCTTCCTTCGTCGTAGCTCACATTCACTGTCGCGCGAACATTGTCACGGCCGGCCAGGGGCTCGAGCATCGCCACCAGCTTTGCCTCCATCTCCTGCTCCGCCTCGTCCTTGGTTGCATCGCCCGATCTCGGCTTCAGATTCGCCCTTCCATCGGCATCGACCAGCGTCACCTGATCGGGACTTAAATTCTCTACCGCCCCCGCCACCAGGCTGCGAATCGCATCTGCCTGCTCCGGGTCGACCGTCGACCGCCGAAGCTTCAACACCACCGAAGCCTTCGCTGCCTTTTCCTCCGACACAAACAAGCTCTGCTGCGGCAACACCAGATGCACCCGCGCCGATCGCACAACCGCGAGCGTCTCAATCGTGTGCTCCAGTTCTCCTTCGAGCGCGCGCTGATAGTTCACCCGTTCATCGAACTCGCTCCCCACCCAGTTCGGCTTGTCGAACAGCTCGAACCCCAGCCGCCCCGACTGCGGCATCCCCTTCGCCGCAACCTCCATGCGTGCCTTGTCCAACATGTCCGCCGGCACCTCGATCCCGGTGCCGTCCGCCGTCATCTGAAAAGAAATTCCTGCCGCCGCAAGCTCCTGCGATACCTGCTGCGTGTCTTTGCCGTCAAGCCCGCTGAACAGTACCCGCCAATCCGGGCGCTGAGCAAACCACATCATCCCCACGCAGGCCGCAGCCAGAAATGCAGCCGACGCAATCAGCCACGTCCGCTTGCCCACCGGCATCGCCATCAGACGCTGCTGCATCGCGGACGCCATCGCCGCCGCTCTGTCCACCAGCCCATCGCCGGAAGCCTCGGCAACGCGCTGCCCGGTCTTCTCCAGCCCTGCCCGCTCTATCTCAGCCATCTCGCCTCAGCATTCCTTCAATCTCGTTTAGAACTGCATGCCCATCATCTGCTGGTACGCCCCAACCGCCTTGTTCCGCACCTGCAGCGCCAGCTCAAAGGCCATGTCGGCCTTCTGCGTCGCAATCATCGCGTCATGAATCTCGACACCGTTCCCGGTCAGCAAGCCCGTCACCGCGTCGCTTGCCTTCTTGTCGAGTGCGCTGGTCTGCTGCACCATCGTCTGAAACATTCCGGCAAACGGCACAGCTCCGCTATTGGCCGCGGCATTCTTTGCGGTGTCCATAAATCCATTCGCTCCCGCTGCGCCCTGGGCGCTGCTCATCACGCTTGCAATTGTTCCAGCATCAATCATTGCTCAACCCTCTCTCGTCTTCTCTACTTCAAAATGTCTAACGATGACCCAACCATGTTCTTCTCCGCCTGCACCGCGGAGGCATTCATCCCATACGATCTTGTCGCTCCCATCAAATCCGTCATCTCGGTCAATGGGTTGATATCGGGATAGGCTACAAATCCATCCGGCCCGGCGTCGGGATGCTGCGGATCATAACGGCGCAGCGGAGCGCTCTGGTCCGCAATCACGCCCGTCACTGCCACTCCGCCCGGCGCGCCACCCGATGCAGTCACATCGCTCGAAAGATCATTCGTAAACCCGCTGCTAAAGCCCGTGTCAAAACCGCCCAGACCATCGCTTGTGTCTTCATTCGTCGAGCTCATCTGGCTCATCAGCGAGCTCTGAAAATTGCTGCCCCCTTCCGCTTCAAACACCACATGGTGCCTCTGGTAAGGGCCGCCCTCCGGAGTCCGCGTCGTCTCCGCGTTTGCCATATTCGAAGCAACTACCTCAGCCCGAACCCGCTCGGCCTTCAGCGCCGACGCACTCACATCCATCACGCCAAATAGATTCATGGCTTACTTCGCCTCCGCATGGATCGCATCCATCACGTTGGTGAACTGCTGCTTCAGCAGCTCCACACCCATCCGAAACTGCAACTGCGACTTCGCCATCTGCATTCCTTCGCGGTCCATCGAGACGTTGTTTCCGTCGGGCCGGGAGACCAGGCCATCGACGTTCTCAACCTCCGCCCCTGCACCAAAATCTGCATCCGGGCTTCCATTCATCTGCTGCAAAAACTGTTGCTCGAAGTTGAAGCCCTCGGTCTTATAGCCAGGTGTATCGACATTGGCCATGTTGCTGGCCGTCAACTTCATCTGCTCGCTGGTCAGGTCGAGATACTTGTTCAATGCATCGCTCGTCGGGGTCATCACATCCATGCTCGTCACCTCCACGCGATTACCTATGCAGTCGGGGTTCCAAACAAAAGCGCCCTCGGATGAGAGCGCTCTTATCTATCGGCAGATTTTCATCTTTCTTCAACTGCTACTCCCGCGTCGCCCGCCGATAGCGAATCTCCTCCGCGCCGACCTCCATCCTGTCGCCAGACAGAATCGCGCCTCGTTCCAGCACGTGCATCAGCTCACGGACATTGCCCGGCCAATGATGCTCATGCAACTTGGCTGCAGCCTCCGCGCTCAATCGCTTGCGCGGCATCTTCTGTCCCATCTTTTCAAGAATGTGTTCGGTGAGCAGATTAAGGTCTTCCATCCTGTCGCGCAATGCAGGGACCTCAACCGGAAATACCGCAAGCCGGTGATAGAGGTCCAGGCGAAACGTCCGCTCTTCCGACCTCTGCTGCAGCGGCTGGTGCGTCGCCGCAATCACACGCACATCCACGCGCACCGTCTCGTTGTCGCCTACGCGCTGCAGTTCGCCGCACTCCAGAAAGCGCAGCATCTTCGCCTGCAACGCCATCGGCATCTCGCCAATCTCATCGAGAAACAGCGTCCCACCATGGGCCGCTTCGATTCTTCCCGTCCGCGATTGCACCGCTCCGGTAAAGGCTCCTCGTGCATGGCCGAACAACTCCGCCTCCAGCAGCGCCTCCGGAATGGCCGCGCAGTTCAACACGGTAAACGGCTTCGCCGCTCGCTCGCTCAGCCGATGCAACGCCTGCGCCACAACCTCCTTGCCCGTTCCCGTCTCGCCCTCGATCAGCACCGTAGTCGAACGTGGAGCGACCAGCCGGATCAACCGCGTCAGCTCTCGCATCGGCTCGCTCGCACCCACCATCTCCGGCAACATCACTTCATCCTGCAAAGGACTGCCCACAACGCTCTCCGGTCGCGAGGTCTCCTCGCGTCCCAGCAGCACCGAGAGTGCGCGCCTTGCCGCCTCCTGATCGAAATTCTTCACCACCGACGGCGCTCTGCCTGGACTGCGAGGCACGACAATAGGCGCCGCCTTCCACGTCGCTGTGTCGTTCAGCGGAGCCTCCTGCGCCTCGCGCAGCGCATGAAGCAGCTCATTCCTCCGCGGGCTCCGCGCTCCTCCATCCACGCCGCCATCCACTCGCAGCATCTCCATCGTCGGATACATCCGCCGCACCTGGCCTGCAAACTCGCCCACCTCAAGATCAGGCAGCCAGCTATCCACCAGCAGCGCCTCCGGCCGCGAGGCCTCCAACTGCGCCATAGCCTCCGCTCCGCCCGTCGCCTCGCGCACCTGCCAGCGCAACCCGGTCAAAGACCGCCGCAATCTCTGCCGCAATGCCGCGTCCGCGCTTGCAAGTACAACCGTTCGCGCCGCTACTTCCACAACACCCATTCCCGTCACGATATCCTGAACTGCGCTCATCCGATTTACCTCATCCTCTCCTGCATATCTCGATCTATCTGTAACTCGTGCTGCAACATCTCCCGCATCAGACTGACCGCCAGATTCACCCGCGTACACTCCACCAGCGCTTCGGCAATTGCCGTCCGCATGGCATCGTGTCCGCCGATCAACTCGCCCATCGCGAGTCGGCATTGCAGTACCGTCAGCGGTTGGCAGAGTCCATGCAGCGCGTCATCCATCCGCACCGCCAGCCCTGTCTCCGGCTTTTGCGCTCCGTCACGCACTGGCAAACATTGCACGCCGCGAAAACTCGTTGACCCGTTGCGGTATCTTCTTCATGCTGCCCATCTGGTAGCCCTCACCGCGCACCGTCTCAATCACGGGGTAGGCCGCATCTACGTCCCCCTCCGCCACGCTCAACTTCTTCCGCAGATAGTTGATGTACACATCCACAACATTCGTCCCCGCATCCGGCGACATGTGCCAGACCTCCTGCAGCAACTCGGTACGGCTGCAACACCGCCCTCGCCGCAGCATGAGAAACTCCAGCAGGTTGAACTCCTTCACCGTCAGCTCCACCGCCGCGCCGCGCCGCGAGACCCTGCGGTCCATCCGGTTCAGCTCAACGTCGCCGTGCCGCAGCACGGGATCGGCAAACTGCTCCCGCCGCCGAAGCAGCGCCCGGCATCTCGCCGTCAGCTCATGAAAACTGAACGGCTTCAACAGGCAATCATCCGCTCCCAGGTTCAGGCACTTCACCCGTTCCTCCACCTGGCTTCGTCCGGTCAGCACCAGCACCGCCATCTCATCAAAGCGGCCCTGCATCTCTGCCAGCACCTCTGTCCCGTCCTTTCGCGGCAGGCTCAGGTCCAGCACCATCAAGTCGGGCCGGCGCTCTTCGACGTGCAGCAAAGCCGCTTCTCCATCTGCGACCCACTCCACCTCATGCCCTTCCAACTTCATACCCTTCTGCAGAAACGATCCCAAGGCTGTGTCATCTTCAACAATCAATACCTGCATTTTCTTTCTCCATTCCCGTTGTGTTGCGATTCCCAACGGTGTGTAACCACCTTGGTTGATCCGGAACGGGGTGACAAGATGAATGTGAAGTATTTTGCATAACCCGATTTCAAAATGGGAATTATGTCCGATAATGACTCACCGTTGGTAACTGAAAAAATCGGGAATCAATAAAGTTATTGCAATTCGCCTTTTATTCGCTACAATCTCCGCATGGCTATCACGCGGCGGCAAAAAGAGGTTCTCGACTTTCTCTCCGGATTCACGCAGAAGAACGGCTACTCTCCGTCCTACGAAGAGATCGCCAGCGGTCTCGGCCTCAGTTCGCTCGCCACCGTGCACAAACACGTCACCAACCTGCAGAACAAAGGGCTGCTCCAGCGCGCCCATAATCGCAGCCGTTCCATCGATGTGCTGCCTGCCCGCTCCAGTAAAAAAGGCTCGGACCGCCTTCCCCTGCTTGGCCGCATCGCCGCCGGCCGCCCGGTAGAGGCCATCGAAACAGCGGAGAGCATCTCGCTCAACGACATCATTGGCAACCGCGAAGTCTTCGCACTCGAAGTCCGCGGCGACTCCATGCGCGACGAGCACATCGTCTCCGGCGATTACGTCCTCGTCGAGCGCACCCGCACCGCCCGCGAAGGCGAGATCATCGTCGCTCTCATCGACGGCTCGGACGCTACCCTCAAGCGCTTCTACCGCGAGGGCAGCATGATCCGCCTCCAGCCCTCCAACACGGAGATGGCCCCCATCTACGCCCCAGCAGCCAACGTCAGCATCCAGGGCAAAGTCCTGGGCGTCCTGCGCAAATACGCCTGAATACACCACTCCACACGCCGCAAACAATTTTTCCCGCCCATCACGGAACCAACCCCCCGTATTCTGCGTAAACTTCTCCGAGACGGCTCATCGTTGATTTCAACCAGCATCTCTCGGAGCGACCACGTGGCGACAGCGCGCAAGAATAAACGCAAACTCTGGATATGGGGCGGCATTGTTGTTCTGTTCATTGCGGTGATCGCAGGCATCACGATCGCCGCCAGGGGCAGCAGCACCAAACTTGACCCCTCGCAGCTTGCCAAAGTTGAGCGCGGAGACATCGCCCGCTCCGTCGTCGCCACCGGCAAGGTCCAGCCCATCACGCAGGTCGAGGTCAAATCCAAGGCCAGCGGCATCGTCACCAAGCTCTTCGTCGACATCAACGCCCACGTTCATCAGGGCCAGCTCCTCGCCCAGCTCGACCAGATTGAGATTCTGGCGCAGGTAGCCGCGCAAAAGGCCCAGCTCGCCGCCGCCGAATCGAACGCCCACGCGGCCGCCGCCTCCATCGAGTACGACAAGGTCAACGCCGAGGCGCCTGACCTGCCCATGTACAAGCACACCTACGAGCGCGCAGTTCAGATGTCCAAAGATGGAGTCGTCTCCAAACAGGCCCTCGACGACGCCGAGCAGAAATACCTCTTCGCCGCCAACACCCGCGACAAGGCCGTTGCTCAGATCACCGTCGACAACGCCAAGCTCAAGCAGGCGCAGTCACAGGTCGCCGAAGCCCAGGCATCTCTCAGGCAGCTTGAAGAGCAGCTCAGCTACACCATCATCATCTCGCCCATGGACGGCACCGTCCTCTCCCGCGACGTCGAAGTCGGCGATGCCGTCAGCTCCATCCTCGTCCTCGGCTCGACCGCCACGCTCGTCATGACCATCGGCGACACCACCCAGGTCTACGTCAAGGGCAAGGTCGACGAGTCCGACATCGGCAAGGTCTATCTCGGCCAGCCCGCCCGCATCAAGGTCGAATCCTTCAAGGACAAGACCTTCTACGGCAAGGTCACCAAGATCGCTCCTCTCGGCGTCGAAAAGGACAACGTCACCACCTTCGAAGTCCGCGTCTCCATCGACAATCCCGGCGGCGAGCTGAAAGCCAACATGACCGCCAACGCCGAGATCATCCTCGACGAGCACAAAAACGTCCTCACCGTTCCCGAGCAAGCCGTCCTCTACGACAAGGACCGCAACGCCTCCGTCGAAGTTCCCGACCCCAAACAGAAAAACGGACGCCGCAAGGTAACCATCAAGGCCGGCATCTCCAACGGCACCAAAACCGAACTCCTCTCCGGCCTCAACAGCGGAGACACGGTCATCCTGCAGCAATAGCAGCCGCCGTGCTGAAACATCCTCGCACTCAAGGAGCCTCCATGAAAACCCGCGCCCTCACCGCCGCCATTCTTACTCTTGCAGCCTCGGTCGCCTTCGCCGCAGGCAAAGACTTCGACCGTACCCTCAACATCAACGCCGCGCCCAGCGTCTCCCTCTCCACCGGCTCCGGCTACATTCATGTCCATCCCGGCTCCGACAGTCAGGTGCATGTCATCGGTCACGTTCGCCCCAGCAATTCCTGGTTCAACAAGGACAGTGAATCGCGCGTCCAGCAGATTGTGAACAACCCGCCCATCTCTCAGAATGGCAACACCATCACCATCGGCGACACCCAATCCCGCGAGCTCTACCGCAATATCAGCATCGACTACGACGTCACTCTTCCCCGGGCCTCCAGCATCCACGCCGGCAGCGGCTCCGGCGACGTCGACATTCAAGACGTCGGAGCCTATCTCAAAGCCACCTCCGGCTCCGGCAACGTCCACGCCCAGGGCATCCACGGCCCCGCCGACCTGCAGAGCGGTTCAGGAGACATCTATCTTCAACAGACCGCAGCTGGCGATGTCCGCGCCCAGACCGGCTCCGGCAACATCCAGCTCAACGACATCTCCGGCGGCCTTAAGGCAGGCACGGGCTCAGGAAACATCGAGGCAAGCGGCCGCCCCACCTCCGACTGGAAGCTGGACACCGGCTCAGGAGACATTCACCTCACGCTCGGCTCGTCCGCACACTTCACCCTCAATGCCAGCACCGGCTCCGGCACCTTACGCACAGCTCAACCCATCGCCATGCAGGGCGAGATGAACAAGCATCACATCACAGGCTCCGTCAACGGAGGCGGCCCCACTGTCCGCGCCAACACCGGCTCAGGCGATATCGACATCAAATAGGCCGAAGCCTTTCTGAACCGTACTGAAGATGCGTCATATCCGCTGCAGCTTTTTTTCTGAAGCAAACAGAGATGCGTCATCTCCACCGAAGCAACGGACAGTTTCATCGTCCGTTGCGCGGTGGAGAGACCCCCGCATTGCGCCTTCGTTCGACCAGGAAACTTCTTCCCACAATGAACTCCTTAAAGCGGGTGCACCTTTCCCGTCGCAAGCTCGTAGTATCCGGCGACCACCTTCACCCCATCCTCTTTCATCGCCTTGGCAATCACGGTCGAGCTCTCCCGCAGTAGTTGCGCCTGAAACACAGCATTCGCCTTCACCGCTGCCGCAACATCCTCATGAATGTCCTTGATCGCCGGCATCATGTGCTGATAAAGCACGCTGATCTGCCCGGGAACCTCCTGCCCCTTCATGGCCGCGCTCACGGCGCCGCACTTCGCATGCCCCAGCACCATAATCGCCTTGACTCCAAGCACAGCCACGCCATACTCCAGGCTGCCGATGATCTCGGGAGTCAGCATATTTCCCGCAACTCGCGTCACGAATAAATGTCCGATGCTCTGATCGAAGACCAGCTCCACCGGAACCCGCGAGTCCGCGCATGACAGGATCGCGGCAAACGGCTCCTGCTTCTCTACCGTCCCCGCCTTCAAGATCTTGAGGTCAAGATCAAAGGAAGTCGGCCTACCTGCGACAAACCTCGCGTTGCCGGCCATCAGCTCCTTGATCGCCTCTTCCGCGTCAACCGGATTCTGTGCCTCAGCCGCGAGCCCATGCATCATTGCGCTCCCGGCAACTCCGGTTGCCGCCACTGCCGTCATAAACCGCCGCCGTGTCCATGCGCTTATTTCCAGTTCGCTCATCGCACTGCCTCCTTGCGTTCGCACTGAGCTTACTCCAGCTTCGTCGATTATCGTTAAGAAATGTCCTCCCTCTCCCGCCCCAGCCTCATCGTCTTCGATCTCGATGGCACCCTCATCGACTCCAGCGTCGATCTCTGCAACTCCATCAACGCGGCGCTCGCCCACTTCAACAAGTCGCCCCTCCCCGAGCCAGTCATCGCCAGCTACATCGGCGACGGAGCCTCCATGCTCGTCCGCCGCGCCCTCGGAGACCCCGAAGGCGACGTTCACGACGAGGAATATGTAACCGAAGTCCTCACCTATTTTCTCGACTACTACCGCATCCACAAGCTGGACTTCACTTACGTCTACCCCGGCATCCTCTCGTCGCTCGAAACCATCCGCGCCGCCTGGCCCGAAACCCTGATGGCCGTCCTCACCAACAAACCCGTCAACCCCTCACGCGACATCTGCGACCACTTCGGCCTCTCGCGTTTCTTCTTTCAGAACTACGGCGGCAACAGCTTTCACACCAAAAAACCCGATCCCCACGGCCTGCAAACCCTCATCGCCGAAGCCTCCGCCATCAGCGGCCAAACCATCGCTCCCGCAGAAACCCTCATGGTCGGCGACTCGCACGTTGACATCCTCACTGCCCGCAACGCCGGAGCCCGCTCCATCGGCTGCACCTTCGGGCTCGCTCCGCAATCGCTCGCCACCATCCAGCCCGATGCTCTAGCCCACACTCCTACCGACTGGCTCACCATCCTCGGCATCAACCGATGACCATATCTGCTACGACCAACGAATGAGGCCCATTCGCCAGTGCCTGTTCCTTTGCTTTTAGGTACCCCAAGGCTTCAGCCTTGGGTCGCTTTCTGGATATGAAAATGATGTGAGGCTTCAGCCTCTGGGGTATGCCCTCTCACACTGCTCCAACTCACCAAGGGCCTCCGATGAAGCCATAGTTTTGTTTAAGGACATGAAGCCATGGTTTTGTTTAAGCGACTCTGATGAAGCCGTAGTTTTATTCAAAGGGTCTCCAATTATGCCGTAGCTTTGCTTAAGGGCACGGCTTCAGCCGTGCCGCAAGTCTAATAAGAGAAATGGGGCTTTAGCCCCTGGGGCAAGTCTCCGTGAGTAAATCAGAGCATCCCTAAGATACCTACCTAAAAACTCTAAAAGTCTCATCAAAACTCAAAATAACGTCATCTCGATCAGAGCCGCAAACAAAGCACGTCATTTCGACCGGAGCGCAGCGGAGTGGAGAGACCCCTGTATTTCGCCGTTGCTTTTGCCACTGCCCGTTCTTTCTCACTGAAGACATCACCATCCATGACAGTTTTTAGACAGCTTCTAAAAGATTGGTCAGACACTCCTGTCATCTTTCCAAACGTTCTTCATTTCTTTTGACTCCCCACCAACCCCTTGCTACCCTTGCCGCACACCATGGCAGCCTCTCTGAGCACGCCCCTCACCACTACATGCTGCATCGTCGGAGGAGGCCCAGCCGGAATCATGCTCGGCTTTCTCCTTGCCCGCTCCGGAGTCGACGTCACCGTCCTCGAAAAACACAAGGACTTCTTCCGCGACTTCCGCGGCGACACCATCCATCCCTCCACGCTCCAGCTCCTCTACGAACTAGGCCTGCTCGACGAATTCCTTGCCCTCCCTTATCAGCAGCTCACCGAGCTTGCTATCGCCATCGGGGGCCGAACGCTTCCCATAAGCGACTTCACCCACCTCCCCACTCATGCAAAGTTCATCGCGCTCATGCCCCAGTGGGACTTCCTCAACTTCCTCTCCGCGCAGGCCTCGAAGCTGCCCAACTTTCATCTCCTGATGGAGCACGAGGCGACCAGCCTCATCGAAGCCAAAGACCGCGTCACCGGCGTCCGCGCCAATACGCCGTCAGGCCCGGTCGAAATTCGGTCCTCCCTCGTCGTCGGCTGCGACGGCCGCCACGCCATCACCCGTGCCTCCGGCCATCTCCCTCTTCACGACACCGGAGCACCCATCGATATCCTCTGGTTCCGCCTCAGTCGCCGCGAAGGCGAACCCGAGAACGCCCTCGGCAACATCAACTTCGGCAGCTTCCTCATCCTCATCAACCGCGGCGACTACTACCAGTGCGGCTTCATCATCGCCAAAGACACCTTCGCCACCCACATCCAGCCCACGGGCCTCGACGCCTTCCGCGAATCGCTCGTCCGCCTCGTCCCGTTCTTAGCCGATCGCGTCCACGAGATCACCGAGTGGGACCAGCTCAAGCTTCTCTCCATTCAGGTCAATCGCCTCACCCGCTGGCACAGACCTGGCCTCCTATGCATCGGCGACGCCGCTCACGCCATGTCGCCGGTGGGCGGCATCGGCATCAACCTCGCTATTCAGGATGCGGTAGCCGCTGCCCGCATCCTCGCGCCCGCGCTCAAAGCCAGCATCGTCACCGAGCTCACCCTCGCCCACGTCCAGAGTCGCCGCGAACTCCCCACTCGCATCACCCAGGTATTTCAGGTCACAATCCACCGTTTTCTGATTCGTACTCTGGGTCATCCTGAAGCAATCAAACCGCCTCTGCTGCTTCGGCTTCTGTCAGGCCGCCGCTTCTTCCGGCGCAGCATGGCCCGCTTCATCGGCATGGGCGTCCGTCCCGAGCACATCCAGCCCCATTAAGCAGTCAGAGGGCACCCTGTACGACGTAACCGGTAAAAATCGATCATACCGGTTACATTTTCGATTCTGTAACCTATAAACAGTTCTTTTACAGGTTACATTGCCCATTTTGCTGATTGAGTCTACCCCTCGAAGCCGCGGTTCCATGCCTCGATCACCCGAGTCTCCCGCTCCCATCCCAGCACGCTCACACTGCCTGTCCCCAGCACAAACAGCCTTCCATTCCGCGCCTCCAACCCGACCCAGCGTGCCGCAAGTATCCGCAAAATATGGGCATGAGCGAACAAAGCCACGCGGCCACTCTCTCCGCCCGCCGCCAAAGCTCGCGCAATTAGGCCATCCGCACGCTCCCCAACCTCTTCCGCCGTCTCGCCCCCAACAATCTCATCTTTCCAGACAGACCAACCCGGCGTCTCCGCCCGAATCTCTTCGGTCGTCCGTCCCTCGTGAACGCCATAGTCCCACTCCATCAGCCCCTCATCCACGCTGGCGACATCTCCAAACCCGGCAATCGCGCAGGTCTCTCGCGCCCGTTTCATTGGACTGCTGAACACCGCCGTAAACTCTGTCCCGGCAAGATAGCTACGCAACTCCAGTGCTCGCTGTCGCCCATGCTCTGTCAGCCCAACATCCGTCCGGCTGGTGTGCTTCCGATTCAGACTCCACTCGGTCTCGCCGTGCCGGATCAACCAAAGCTCTGCACTCACCTTCGCCTCCCTTGTACCTTTGCATTTCGACGCATTCTATTGAGGAGAAGCTTCGATCAGGGGCAGCGAAACGCCATGTTGCACGACAACCTCCGTCTTATAACCAATGCTCTGAAGAAGCTCGCAACAACGAGCGGTGGTCAGTTCACCATTTGCGTAATGCGGCTCAATGACAAGCCGCGGCCTCAATTGGGAGAGCAACTGTCTGGAACTCTCTAGAACCTCAACCTCGGCTCCTTCGATATCCATCTTGATAAAATCGACCCTGTCTATCCCTTGCTCGGCACAAAAATCCGCAAGCGTTGTCGTTGGCACCGTCACGATTTGACCGCGTCCTTTTCCTACAATCGAAACCGCGCTGGATCCCATAGCGCCTTCGCTCGAAAATTCAAGTCCATTTCCGTGACACCATACGGCCTTCTGTATCAGCATCGTATTGGCCGGCATACCGAAACGCCGGGCGGTCTCTAAATTTTCCGAGGCGACTTCAAAGTTTATTCTGTCGGCTTCGAATCCAAATACCGCTCCCTCTGCCCCGACTGTTTGCGAAAAAGCGATCGAGGTTATCCCCGCATAGACCCCAAGGTCGAACACAATGCCCCCAGGCTTCAGCCGTGCAAAAGATAGATACTGCTCGACGGTTACATAGGGTTCTGGAATCGTCGGGATCAAAATGGGAAAGTGATCGAAACCGGCGATCCTGTGGAAACGCGGTGTACTGAAATCCGCCAAATACCGCCCTTGCATCTTCAGTGGGGTAACGGAATCGAAATAATAATCGAAGTCGGTTATGCAGTCCGCTGAATACACCTCTTGCCCCAGTCCGAGGCGCAGCACAGAGCTTCCTCGATTTATCTCGATAAATTCTTCGGCAAATCGAACCGATATACCATGATGCGTTCCCAGGCGCTCCAGGTAAGAACGCCGCCTCGCACGACGGACAAATTCAGGGATCAGTGGCTTCAATAGCTTATGCATAAAACTATCTTAGCGGTATTTAGACTAACTATTCTGAAAGGAGAACGGAACAGTTCGTCATAAAAGTATCGAGTTTCTAATACAGGCCTAGGCTGCCGGGTGGCAGCTATGCTTCGTCCATAGGCCCTCTAGTAATCGCGTCAAGTCGCGCGGCCACTTTCAATCCATTATCTTATAAGTAATGGACTTCCAACTCTCCACTACCTACAAGCCACAGGGTGATCAGCCCCGCGCAATTGACGAACTTGTGAGCGGCCTCAACGCTGGAGAGAAAGACCAGGTCCTGCTCGGCGTCACCGGCTCCGGCAAGACCTTCACCATGGCCAAGGTCATCGCCGAGTCGAACCGACCTGCCCTTGTTCTGGCGCATAACAAGACGCTCGCCGCACAGCTCTATCACGAATTCAAGACCTTCTTCCCCAACAACGCCGTCGAATACTTCGTCTCCTACTACGACTACTACCAGCCCGAAGCCTACATCCCCGCAGGCGACCTTTTTATCGAAAAGGAAGCCACCATCAACGAAGAGCTGGACAAGCTCCGCTTATCCGCCACGCGCTCCCTCTTCGAGCGCCGCGACTGCATCATCGTCAGCTCGGTCTCGTGCATCTACGGCCTCGGCTCACCCGAAGCCTACTACGGCATGTTGCTGCTGCTCGAAAAAGGCCAGAAGATCAAGCGCGAAGACATCACCCGCCGCCTGGTCGAGATCCTCTACGAGCGCAACGATGTGGACTTCCGCCGCGGCACCTTTCGCGTCCGTGGAGACATCATCGAGGTCTATCCGACCTACGATGAAAACGCCTACCGCATCGAGCTCTTCGGCGACGAGATCGACTCGCTCTCGCAGATCGATCCTCTCTTCGGCAGCGTCCGCCAGAAATATTCGCGCCTGCCCATCTATCCAAAGTCTCACTATGTAGTGCAGCCTGAACGCAAGAAGGCGGCCTCTGAATCCATCCTCGAAGAGCTCTTCGAGTGGGAGGCGCAACTGGAAAAAGAAGGCCGCCTGGTCGAGTCGCAGCGCAT
>NZ_DATKQC010000319.1:0-15473 GCF_035532915.1 Edaphobacter sp. | reverse complement strand
TATATCCCCGCGTGGATCGCCATAGACGAAGGTCGCGTCGATGATTCCCTCGAACTCGTCGCGAGGGAAATAGGCGGTCGGGACCTGGACGACCTTGATCCTCCCCAGGCCCATGGAAGGATTCTTGATGATGTAGTCGCGGCGGACACAGGCCCAGAAGAATCCGATCAGGCGGCTCTGCTTCTTCTGCTTGGCCAGGCGACCGTCCTTCCAGATATTCCGGAAGTTGAGCAGGGCATCGAGATCGAGTTGGTCGATGTAATCGAATCCCTCAATCTCAGTCCAGACGAGGAATTGCTTGCGGAACATGGTCTCCAGCTTCGAAATCGTGGAGGGCGCAAGCTCACGGCTGAAGGCGTCGGCCAGATAGGCGTCGACGGCGGCTTTCATCGTGACTCTCGGTTTTGGTGTGAGGCCGAGCTGCGGCGCAGCGGGCGGCAGGGTGAGCGCAAGTGGGAGGGGAGCGGACGGAGGCAGAATCTCCGGCTCGGGATGCGCTGTCTCCTGAAACTCCATGCGGTGGCGGACGCGCTCGGCATCGTCCCAGAGGCGGGTCCTGGCACTCATTTGGACAAATTCACCGTTGTACGATCCCCAGATCCACTTGGGGCAGTTGCGGCGCCAGAGTTTGTCGGGGTAGTGTTTACAGTCTTCGGCGTGACGGGTATAGACGGACAGCATTGGGACTCCCACGTCAGCGGGATTTTCCGTCTACTGCGCAACTCAGTCAAAACCAGGACGGCTACTGTACAGAATGCTGTACAAAAATCACCCTAGTTTTTGCCAGAATCTTGTAACTTCTTCACGGTAAATAAGTTAGAAATGGTGGGGGCGGCGGGAGTCGAATCTTGTTCTCACGCCTCTTGTTCTGCTGCTTCCGGCGTTGCTTCTTCTTGTTCTTCTGTCTTGCCATTTGGCGCCTCTGGTAGAGGGTAGAGGGCGCCGTAGTTCGTTTTCACATAAATACTTGCGTGGCGGGCAGGTCGTTTTGCCCGGCTTCTCTTTCAAGGGGTGATTAGTATAGGCAAGCGATTCTGAAGTGCTGGTTTGTTCCAGGCAATCCTTGAACGGACAGTCTGGGAGGGCTACGATGGCTGGCTCGTCGGGGAACAATCCTGACGCTCTGCGGGATAAGTCCCTGCGATTGAGCTCTATGCAGGAATTGCCCGCTGCAAGTTTGACCGAGTTTTAGACCTGTTTTACAACCCAAGAACTCGCGGGTCGCGCCTGCAGGCAGGCCCCCGGTTTACGGCGGTTGGAAGATGGGCTCAATCACGACACAACTCGGGAACCCACCAGCGCATAGGGAAAAAGGCGCTGGCTTGCCTCAACTGCTCACGGTAACGCAGCTGTGCGATGCCCTTAAAGTGAGCTCCAGCTGGATTTACCAACGGACGATGGAGTCCTGCCGGGAGCCCCTGCCAGTTGTCCGCTTCGGCCCAAGATCCCTCCGGTTCGATCTGGAGCAGGTTTTCCACTACATCCATCAGCACGAGCGGCATTGGGCCGGTGCTAGGCTGGAATCATCCGACGGAAGTGCCCCAATCGACGGAAAGGGGCATTTCAAATTGGCTCAAAAACGATTTCAAGCCGGCAGCGTCCGGTTGCGTAAGGATGTACGTCCTCCCTACTGGGAGGGTTTCTATCGAGATGACATCATCACCGAGGAGGGGAAGAGGGTGCGCAAACGGCGCTCCGTCTACCTTGGCACGGAGAAGGATCTCTCGGAGAAAGCTGCGCGGCAGAAGTTGGGCGTCATCCTTGAACCCATTAACAGCGGCTCGTCCCGCCCGAGAAAGATGATGACATTTCGCGGTTTTATCCAAAAATACCGCACGCTGAAGCTGGTCAACAAAAAGGGAACCACGGTGCACGGGTACGAAACCAATATCCGCGCCCACTACCTCCCTGAGTTTGGCCCGATGCAGCTGTCTGAAATCACCCCGGAGGCGGTACAGCAGTTCATCAACCAGAAGGCAAGCGAAGGCAAGGCAGTTCAGACCCTCAGGAATCTGAAGTGGGGTTTGAGCTCCATCTTCGTTGCCGCTGCGAAGTACGGATACATCTCGTCTAATCCCGCCCGTTATGCCGACCTTCCACCAGAGGGAATCAAGGAAGAGCAGGAACTCCCGACAGCCAATCAGCTCTCACTGCTGATCGACCGTCTGGAGGAGCCGATCGCCACCGCGACCTGGCTCATTGCTGTGACCTCGATTCGTCCGGAGGAGATCGCCTTCAAGTGGAAGGATCTCAATGCGGAGAAGCGCGAACTCAAGATCGTTCGCGCGGTCAATCAGGGTGAGTTGCACACACCCAAATACCACCGCATGAATCGTCCCATCCGTCTGACGGAGGCCGACGTCGAACGTCTGCTTGCGTTGAAGGAACGCGTCAACGGGCAGGAGGAAGACTGGATGTTTCCGAACCGTATCAAGAATGGTTCGGTCATGAAGTCTGGTCCCATCTGGCACGAGACTCTTCTGGCCCGGCGCATTCAGCCGGTGGCCAGAGAACTCGGCCTGCCGCATATCACCTGGCGCCTGCTGAGGCACTGGGGAGCGACACAGATGGTGGAGGCCAACACTCCGATCAAGGCGGTGCAACAGCGCCTTGGTCACTCGCGGCCCAACACCGTTCTCATCTACTATGCGCGCGTCCTCGACAAGTCGGCGGACGCGGCGGCATCGTTGGTGAGCGGACAGCTGCGCGGAGCACCCATGACCGCAGAGGCTGAAACTTCAATCATTTCCAGCGATTTGCCTGCAGTTGGCAGCGCCGAGGCAGCGTCGCTGTCTCAGCCGTCGCTATAAGTTATTGAAATTTTTGGAGGCGCGGGTCGGGATCGAACCGACGCATAAAGGTTTTGCAGACCTCTCCCTTACCACTTGGGTACCGCGCCTCGAGGGCTATCCGAATTATTGCAGCCCGCTGAATTGTAGGTGAAGTGTACCGCAGACAGGGCTTTCTGGAGCGGGAGACCGGGGTCGAACCGGCGACATCTTCCTTGGCAAGGAAGCACTCTACCACTGAGCTACTCCCGCTCTCTCAGTATTAGTATAGCGGGGGATGAGGCTTGCGGTCAACGCGCTGGGCAATTTGCTCAGATAAAGAAGTCAGGTGGACGAATAGGAAGAGTTTTGCATCTGAATGGGGGAGCGGGAGCAAACGAGTGGTCACCATGGGACGGGGCAGATGGCAATAGCACCGGAGGATCAGAGACAGATGCGGCAGTGGCAGGCCGTTCTGGATTCGGCTGGCGAGGGCATCTGGGGCCTGGATATGGAAGGGAAGTGCACGTTCGTCAATCGTATGGCGACGAAGATCATGGGTTTTGAAAGCAAAGAACTACTGGGTGGGGATATTCATGAGTTGGTGCATCATCATGACTCCGACGCTGGGCATTTTCCCGCAGAGCGGTGTCCAATTTTCGCTGCCCTGCAAAAAAATACGCCGCTCAGCAATCTCTCCGACACAATGTTTCGCAAAGATGGAAGCTCGTTTGTTGTAGAGATGTCAGCACACCCAGTTACGGTAGAGGGAGAAGTGCTGGGAGTCGTGGTTTCGTTTCGCGATGTCACCGACTCTCGACAGCAGCGAGAGGATCTGCGCAAGGCATTTGAGCTGGTCGAGCAGCGGACGGCGGAGTTGGATGCCGTCATCGAAAGCATGCCGCATGGCATTTACATTGCCACGCCGGATGGAAAAATGCGCACCAACCGCCGGGCACGGATGATGAGTGGCGAGCGCTTTCCTGCGGAGTTGAAGACCTTGGAAGGGGCACTCGCGGGGGAGGCTTCGACTGCGACAGTACAGACGCCGGGCCATTGGATTCAAAGTGTGGCTGCGCCTGTTGTTCAGGGCGGCAAGATTACAGGCGGAGTTGCCGTCAATACAGATGTCACGCAGTCGCGTCTGCAGGACGAAGCTTTGCGCAAATCCGAAAAGCTGGCAGCGGTGGGGCAACTCGCATCGTCAATCGCGCACGAAATCAACAACCCCCTGGAGTCGATTACGAACCTTCTGTATCTGGTGCAGAAGTCGGACTCGATCGAGGAGATGAAAGATTATGCGCGGATTGCACAGGAGGAATTGGCAAGGGTGACCGAGATCACCCTGCAGACGCTTCGCTTTCATCGACAGCAAAGTAAACCGACAAAGGTCGATTTAGCAGACCTGCTGCGTACGTTGATGACTCTCTACACTGGACGGCTGTTGGTGAGGCGACTGCAGGTGGAGATGAAGCTGAGCCACGCTCCACCGGTGCTATGCCTGGAGGGCGAGATTCGGCAGGTGGTCAACAATCTGTTGCGCAACGCGCTGGACGCTATGAGTGAAGGTGGCCGCTTATTCATTCGAATGCATCCACAGACGAACTGGATAAGTAGTCAAAAGGGAATTCGGCTAACTTTGGCGGATACGGGCGAGGGAATTGCCCCGGATATCATGCAGCATCTCTTTGAGCCATTTCAGACTACGAAAGAATTAGCGGGTACAGGCCTCGGCCTGTGGGTGAGCAAGGGCATCGTCGAAAAGCACAGCGGCTGTATCAGAACAAGGTCTCGACGCGGCGAAGGCCACGGGACAGTCTTTGCCGTGTGGCTACCGTTGGATGGTGGTCCTAATCTTGCTGCTGAGGAAGATTGAGGGCGATACGTGGGCCGGCAATAATATTGGAGCGTCGACGAACAACGTGCGGTGTAATCAAGAGTACAAGATCACTGGAATCGGTTTCCGCAACTTTATCCGCGGTGGCACTCTGAAAGCCTGGCAGTTCTCCAAGCCCGGGAAGGCCGCTGACGGCGGCCGATTCCGATTTACTGAGTGAACTGACGAACAAGGCAGTGTTACCGTCATTCACCGTAACATCCGAAGAAAACGAACGGCTGGCGAGGACAGGGATATTGTTCAGCGCACTGCCGGTAAGGGCTTCGATCTTAAGTTCGATGTGCATTCTGACCGTGCCGGATTTTTGGACCGTCGGTACCGCCTTGAGGGTCAGCCCAAGATCTTCATATTGAATCTGTGGAATGGTCACGCCGTTGGAACTTCCGGTCAACTGCGCGAGCAGGCTGGATGCGCTCACCCCGTTGACGGTGACTCCGGCAAGAGAGGCAGAGCTTGATGCTGCGCCGGTGGTATAGGTGGAGGTAGTAATCGGATAGCGGGTTCCAACGCGAAAATCAGCGGTCTGACCGTCGCCGACACGGACCTGAATGTCATCGAGAGCCCGGCTGTCGCTGGAGTTGAGCGCGAGATTTAACGTAGGGAAGACGTTGGCAGTGACGCCGGTCTGCGTAAGTCCCCCTCCGAAGATGCCGATTGTCGAAGATAGAAGTGAACTCTGCACGAGGCCGGATCCGATGAGAGCGAGGGCAATTTCTACATTGGTTGCCCCTGCGGGGACCAGGCCTTCCGCGATGGCCTGGTTGACCAGCGTCTGGTTCTGGTTGACGATATTTGCAGCCTCTCCCGAGACGCTGTAGAGTCCGGCCTGCTGGGGCAATTGAAGCCCGATATTGCGCTGACGCGTCTTGTCGATGGCATAGAGTTTCACCTCGATCATAACTTGGCTGCCGCCGTCGATCAGGTCGGCAAGAGTGAGGTTCACCGCCTTCAACGTGTCTTCCGGGGCTCGCAGCACAAGGTCACCAAGGCCTTTTTCAATCGTCAGTTGCTTGATCTCAAATACATTACGCAAGACAGTTCCGAGATCGTTGATTTCTGCTGGAGTCATGCCGGGAATACTGATCGTCTCCTGTAACTGGCGTTCGAGATGCTGCCTGTTCTCGGGCGTGTCTTTGGCGACGAAGACGCTTGTGGAGTCCAGCGGAACAGCGAAGAATCCGCACATCTCAAAAAGAACGCGAACGGCCTGGTCATAGGGAACCGATTCGAGATCGAAGCGGATGCTCTGATGAGGGAGCGACTCGTCGAAAACCGGCTTGATTTCATAGCTGGACATCACCTGTCGCAGAACAGCCTCGCTATCGGCTTGAAGATGAAAGCTCTTCACTCCCGCTGCTGGTTGCAATGTAATCGGGCCGGCGATCGTGGCAGCTTGGTGGATCCACGGTTCCATCTCCGGGTTGAACGTGGCAGAGAGAGCGTTGGGTGCCTGGTGCTGAGTGACAATACGGTTTTCCGGGTCGAGCAGGCGAGCCTCTGCGAGCAGCGTGTTCGACTTCACGGTTTGCCCAAGAAGGTGGGCTTTACCGGCCTGTTGAACAAGTTCCGTGACCCGATGCTCGCGAGCGATGGCGACTGCCGTGGAGTAATCCGTGTTGTCGGGATTGAGTTTTACAGCCTTTTCAAACTGTTTCTGCGCGGCGGTCAGATCATCGCGCTCGAGCAGGCGCGCGCCTGCCAGATAGGCATCTTCGGCCTCACGAACCTGATTCCTATCAGGCGTGGAGAAGGTAGAGGTCTGTGTCGGTTTAGTTGACTGCGTTTGCGCAAAGCCCGTCAGAGAGAGTCCAAAGATTGCACAGACTGTCGTACCGCGTGTGATTGCTGTAAGCCGAGACTGGAGAGGGAACGTCATCTACTGCTGGTTAGACGGAGGCCGGGGGCTAACGCGCGCTGGCAATGCTTTGGATGCGTGGGCGCTCGCTGCTCGGTGGGCGGCGCATTCCATTCCGGATCGCCGTAGTATCAAGATCGAGTTCGGCCAAGGTGCGGCTGAGCGTATTGCGATGCATGCCCAGCTCTTCTGCGGCTTTGCACTGGTTGCCTTTGTGGTGCGCGAGGACTTCGAGGATGTAACGCTTCTTGAACTGGCGAATGGCGTCCGCATAGGGGATGCCGGCGCTGTGCATCTGCGTGATGAGACCGTCCATTTCGCGCTTCAAGATAATGTCCTCGCTTGCAAGTCCAGATTTGCGGTGCATTCTCATTGTCACTCTATTCGTGTCGTTTGATCCAATCGGGTGCGGTGTGCTTGAGTTCTGCCGCGCCGTTCAGAATACGCTGACGAAGGTCGTGAGGTACAACGAAGGATACAGCATGCGCCCCGGCAAGGAAATAGGGAGTTAAAGAAGATTTTGCGACAGCAGGGGTGGGTGGAAGAAAAGCCGTGACCGCTATCAGGATAGCCACGCAGAGCAGGCAGCCTCTGAGATAACCGAAAACCGCCCCCAGGAGGCGGTCAAAAAAACCAAGCCCGATAGCGTCCGCGGTGTGATGGAGGGCCTTTCCAACAAGGGCGCAGACGATCATCACCAGGACGGCAATGAGCAGAAAAGCGACTATGTTGGCGACGGCTGATGCCGTGATGACACGCTCAAGGATGGCCGCAAGGGCCGGATAATTCCACGAGGCCAGCAGCACCCCGGCAATCAGCCCTCCCAGCCCGAAGAGTTCAAGCAGGAGGCCGCGGAAAAAGGCCATGATGGTGGACCAGGCCAGGATGGCGATCAGGACCCAGTCGAAGTAGTTCAGGTTCATAGGTCGGCGAGCCTGGTAATCAGACGAAAGGCTTCAAGATATTTGGCTTTTGTCTTTTCGACCACCTCCGGCGGCAGGGCTGGGGCCGGGGCCTGCTTGTTCCAATGAATGGACTCAAGATAGTCGCGGACATACTGCTTGTCGAAGGATGGTTGAGCACCCCCGGGGCTGTAGGTTTCGGCGGGCCAGTAGCGTGAGGAATCGGGGGTGAGAACCTCATCGGCCAATGTGATTTCGCCATCGATAAGACCGAATTCAAACTTGGTGTCGGCTAGGATCAGGCCCTTGCTGGCTGCATGCTTGCTGGCCTTTTCATAGATTTTGAGGGTCAGGGAGCGCAGATCCTCGGCGGCTTTTTGGCCGATGGTGTCGACCATCTTCTGGAAGGAGATATTTTCATCGTGGCCGATATTATTCTTTGCGGCAGGAGTAAAGATAGGCTCGGGGAGTTTGTCCGATTCGCGCAGACCCGCGGGGAGCTTGATGCCGCAAATCGAGCCGGTCTGCTGGTAATCCTTCCACCCGGATCCTGAAATATAGCCGCGGACGACACACTCGACCGGGTACATCTTGGCGCGTTTCACCAGCATGCTGCGCCCTGTCAGCTGGTCGAGATATGGCTTGCAGGACGAGGGAAACTGTGCGGGATCCGCGGTGACGAGGTGGTTCTTAACGGTGTCCTTCAGAAGGTCAAACCAGAAGAGTGAGAGCTGGGTGAGGATGCGGCCTTTATCTGTAATGCCCGTGGCGAGCACATGGTCGAAGGCGGAGATGCGGTCTGTGGCGACGAAGAGCAGCTGATTGTTGCCGACGTCATAGATGTCGCGGACCTTGCCGCGTGCGACAAGGGGAAGGTCACCGAGGCTGGTCTGGAGAAGGGCTGTGCTCATTGAGATGACGGTATCACTCCTTTGTAGTGATTTTAGGCGGAATTTCAGTAGAGCTTTACTACAAGGCTTCGTGCAGCGTCGGGTGGCTGGTTTGGGGCTGCCGGACATGACATAAGAACGTGCTTTCCGTCCGGCTGAAGCGTGGCGGAAGCCTTCGAGGCATCGCACTGGCCGCTGAAATAGCGGGAGGCCTGGCGGCGTCGGCGCAAGAACTGGGTCCACGTGGGATGGGAATAGATGGTGAGATCAAAGCCCGAGCTGGCCGCGATACCGGTACCCCAGGGAGCGAGATCGCTGAGGAAGTTAGGGCCAATGGAAACAGTAGTATGGGGTGCAGGGTTGAAGAGCTCAGCGAGTGGAAGGAAGGGGCTGGCAGAGAGAATAGGAAGCATGAGTACGGCCGCAATGATCGTGGTGAGCCAGTGCGGACGAAGCAGCGTAAAGAGTAAAAGAAAGAACTCGTACCCCGCGATTGCAGCCCAATAGATCACTGCATTTAAGTGGTTCGAAGAGGTACTCCAGCCGGTAGCAAACATGAGCAAATAAAGTACGAGTGCGGCCCCGGCAAAGCCGATGAGGATTAGGTGCACCTTCTGGGAGACCTTACGCCACCTCAGCCGAAGAAGGATCAGTGCTCCTGTCAGGATTGCGAGGGCGGCGAACGTGAGCGGAAGCATAGTTTTAGATTAAGTGTTTTGCGCAGATTTGGGGCAATGTTTTGCAGTGGTGGTTGCATTGCCCGCCGATTGCATCTTCTGCTGCGGGTAGAAAAAAGGTGGAGCGGCAAAGACCCGCTCCACCTGCGCAAACTTTATGTGCCTCACGCTACGGCGCGGCGGTTGAGGTTGACACTTACGATCTTACTGACGCCCGGCTCCTGCATGGTGACGCCATAGATGACGTCGGCCTGCGACATGGTCCGTTTGCTATGGGTGATGACGACAAACTGGGTGGTTGCAGACATGTCGGAGATCAGCTTGGCGAACCGGCCAACGTTGGTTTCATCGAGCGGCGCATCGACTTCATCGAGGATGCAGAACGGTGCGGGCTGGAACTGGAAGATTCCGACAAGCAGCGAGAGGGCAGTCAGCGCCTTTTCGCCTCCCGAGAGCAAAAGAATATTCTGCAGCTTCTTGCCCGGAGGTGAGGCGAGAATATCGATCCCGCTCTCAGCCGAGTTTTCCGCGTCAGTCAGCCGCATCGATGCCTGTCCGCCGCCGAAGAGCTTGGTGAAGGTGACGCTGAAGTTCTCGTTGATGATCTTGAATGCCTCATCGAACTTGAGGTGGGAGACGTCGTCGATCTCCTTGATCGAGGCCTGGGTGTTCTCGATAGAGTCAAGCAGGTCTTTGCGCTGAGCTTCGAGGAAACCATGCCGCTGCGTGGTTTCGTTGTACTCTTCGAGAGCCATCATGTTGACCGGTCCCATCGCCTCAAGCTTCTGTTTCAGGGCGCGGGACTCTTCTTCTTCGGTGACCAGGGCATCGCCTTCGATGCGAACGATGCCTGCATCTTCGCGAAGAGAGACGGCCTCGACTGCTAGATCATTAAGGCAGGTCGCCTCGATGTGTTCGATATCAGAGGCCAGCTTGGCAGCGCGAGCGGTAAGCCCCGCGCGCTGCTCGCGGAGGGCTTCCGTCTCATGACGCAGCGTGCGCAGCCGTGCATCGAGCTCGGCCATGGCTGCACGCATAGCATTGGCCTCTTCCGTTAGCCGAGCGCCTTCGGCTACAGCTGTTGCACGAACTTCGGTCAGTTCAGCTTGCTGCGTTGCCAGCGCGGCCGTCTCCTCTTCGCGCCGAAGTTTCTCAGTTCCCGCAGAAGCCAGTTGCTGATCGAGCTGCTGAATGCGCTGGTTCTGACCATTGAAGAGTCGAGTTGTCTGATCGAAGTTGGCTTGGGCATTGCGCCGACGTTCTTCGAGTCCAGCGAGATCGGCTGAGGCCGCTGCCGCTGCCTGCTGCAACTGTTCCCGCTGGCTGCGAAGCTCTTCAAGCTGTGCCTGGAGATCGGCTAACGAAGCCTCGAGCGTTGCCCGCTCGGCCTCAAAGGATGCGGCCTCCTGCTGGCGACGAGAGATAAGATCGGCCTTCTGATTGCGCGCATCCCGATTGCGCTCACTGGAAAGCGACCAGTCAGCGAGGCGGCGCTCAATGCGCGCGGTCTCTGTTTCCATCTGGCGCAGGGCCGCGCCGGAGTTGGCCGACTCCCGTTCCGCCTCGCGGCGTTCATTGGTCTTGTTCTCGATCGTGGCGTTCAGGTCGGCGATCTGATGCTGAAGATCGGCGGTCAGCAGGTCGGTCTGCGCCAACTCCTGCTCGGCCTTTTCGATCTTTTGCTGCACCTCGGTCAACTCACGCTTCAGAGCCAGCGGCCCCTGTGCACGCGGACGTCCACCGGTGACGGTGACATTATGGAAGGTTTCGCCAGTGGGGGAGAGGAAGAAAGACTGCGGGTTCGACAGCGCAAGCGAGCGCGCCGTATACGAGTCGGGCGCGACATAACCCTCGCGCAGCTTGGGCAAAATCACTTCCAGCGATCTGCCGAAGCCATCGAGAACACGGACACAATCCTTGAGAGGAATAACGCCCTCAATTCCTGCGGTGCTGGTCTGTGCGGCGCTGGTCATGCCTTCAGAGAAAGGAAAGTTTGCCTGGGCATCGTTAGGATGAACCAGGAAGGTGGCGCGTCCGCTGACATCGGTCTTGAGCAGATTCATGCCCGCATCGGCAGCATCCCAACTCTTGACGACGATGTAATTCAGCTCGTCGCGCAGGAACTCATCGACGACATTTTCATATTGCCCATCGACTTCGAGAAAATCCGCAAGCGTGCCTACAGGAGTGGTCCCACTGAGGCTCGGATTGTTGGCATTGTGCTTGAAAATATTGCGAACAGTATCCGTCGAATAGCTGTGCTCGCGGATGAGCGCCTCAAGAGAGCGGCGCCGTCCATCAAGGCTTGCCACCTCTCCTCGAAGCTGGTCGCCGCGGCGCTTGTTCTGCGACTCCTCGGCACGGCGTGCCTCAATCTGTGAGCGAAGATCGGAGATCTCGGCTTCGAGCCGCTTGAGTCGCTCCGTGACTGACTCGAAGGACAACTTGACTTGTCCGCGCTGAAGGCCAAGCGTCTCCAACTCCTGCCGTGCCACTTCGGACTCCGAGAGCAGGCGCTCCGCCTCGCGATCGAGCCCAGCCAGGGATGCCTCGGCCTGCGCCTGCTCGTTGCGCGTCTGCGCAATGCGCTGCACCAGTTGCATGGTGGTTCTGCGGTTCTGCTCTGCCTGCTGCTCGGCGGAGGCCAGCGACCGCACCGCTTCCTGTGCCTGTTGCTGGTGAAGCTGTGCCGCGTCGCGCGACTCCGTAGATTCGGCGGTGGCATTCTCAAGAAAGCTGCGATGCTGTTCCAGCTCTCCGCTCAATGTCGCGAGCTGTTCGCGGGCCTGCGCGAGATCATCAGCGCCCGTTGCAAGTCGGCCAGTCAATTCGGCGATACGGTCTGCATTGGCGGCGGAGCGCGCAGTGATGCGCTCGAGCTCCACGGCAGATTGATTCGCCTGTGCTCCGGTCTCGCGGATCTGCTGGTCGAGCGTGTAGCCGCTGCGAATACCCTCGCTGTGCTGAGCATCCATCTCCTCGACGGTTGCAGCTTGCGCGTCGATCTGCGTCGCAAGAGCGGTCACTTTTTCCGTGGTAGCAGCCTGCTCTGCGTCAAGCTGCGACATGCGACTGGCAAGCACGACGCGCAGCCTTGTACGAAGCTCATCCCGTAGCGCACCATAACGCTCTGCCTTGGCTGCCTGGCGCTTGAGCGTGGTCATCTGCCGGGTCACTTCGTCGAAGATGTCGTTGACGCGCGAGAGATTTTGCTTCGCGGACTCAAGCCGCAGTTCAGCAAGACGCTTTTTGGTCTTGAAGCGGGTGATACCAGCCGCCTCTTCAATGATGCCGCGGCGATCAAGCGGCTTGGAGCTGAGCAGCTGCCCGATACGCTCCTGACCGATAATGGCGTAGGATTCGCCGCCCAACCCGGTACCCATAAAGATGTCCTGGATATCGCGGAGCCGGCAGATCTTGCCGTTGAGAAGATATTCCGAGTCTCCCGACCGGAACAGCCGCCGGGTAATTGTGAGTTCGCCGGCGCGCACCGGAGCCCGGCCGAACTTGCGGCGACGAATTTTGAGCACAACATTATTGGCGGTGGCGGAAGCTTCGCCGTCCGCGTCCGCGGCCACAATCTGCGGCCCTTTGGCTTCGCCCTCGATAACGGTGCCCGGCTGTGCCTCGGATACGGCCTCTTCGGTGTCTTCGGCGTGCTGCTGGCGAAGTGCCGTCTCATCCCAGTCGCCCGGAAGATTTTCATCGATCGAGATCTCCGGCTCGTCACCCAGACTTGCACCGTCGTATACCTCGGGGTCGACCAGCGTGAGCGATACCTCGGCCATGCCGGTCGGCTTGCGGTCCCGTGTCCCGGCAAAGATGACGTCTTCCATCTTGATTCCGCGCAGAGATTTCGCCGACTGCTCGCCAAGCACCCATGTAATGGCATCGGAGATGTTGGATTTGCCGCAGCCGTTGGGCCCGACGATGGCGGCGATGCCTTCGCCGGAGAGTTGGACCTCAGTGCGGTCGCAGAACGATTTGAAGCCGAGGATCTGGACTTTCTTGAGCTTGAGCAAGGGCACCTCGCGGGGGAGACTGGGGAGTTGCGAATATGGTCTCGTCCCTGTAGTTAAGACTGAATCAACTTTAGTCGTGGGCGGGGCCGGAATCAACGGGTGCAACACTACTGGTTGTGGATAAGAAGTCCCTAATACCACGAATGGGCAGGTTCGACATCTTTCGGGGGCGCTTACAGCTTCTCGGGGCTTCTTTCAAAGACGGCCTTTGCATCACGAAAGGGCACAAGCTTCGTAGGGTCAATTGTCTACCAGGAGGGGCCTGACTTGCCATGCGTGCAACGGCGTTTCTATAATCCGCATCATCATCCTTGGAAACAAAATTCGGAGTTCAACGGAACCGGTTGCAAGATCGGCCCCTATGAATAATGATGACGGGTGAATGCATTGGGATTCGCCAGGGTGCATATTGTGGGTTATGTTGTATAGACTTGACCGGCCACCGGTAAACGTTATTAATAAAAGACTTTTCGAGGAGCATTGGAATGAAGAAGGTAGTCGTTGCGTCTCTCCTGGCAGTTGCTAGCATTGCACTTGGTGGGCAAAGCATGGTTGCGCACGCCCAGGATAACTCTGGTGCCAGTGCACAATCAGGTGGCGGAATTCAAATGTCCCCAGCCGAATATAAGGCTTATAACGATGCGATCTCGCAGACAACGCCCCAGACAAAGGCCGCGGCGCTCGAGACGTATCTGACCACCTATCCGCAGTCAGCAGTGAAGGCGGCGACCCTGCAAACGCTGATGCAGACCTACAGTGGCTTTGATCCGGCAAAGACTCTGAGCACGGCGGACCGCTTGCTCCAGGTCGATCCAAGCAATCTGGTTGCTTTGACCTTTGAGACCTACTTTCACAGGCAGGATGCCGACAAGGCAACAGATCCCGCGGCGAAGCAGGCAGAACTGGATGCTGCGGCTGGATTTGCGCAGAAAGGTCTGGCCGCTCCGAAGCCCAAGGATTTGAGCGATGCCGACTTCGACAAGATGAAGACCGGAGTAACGCCGGGCATGTACGGGGCAATCGCCGAGGATGCAGCCGCCAAGAAAGATATGGCGACGGCGATTACGAACTACACCGCCGAGTTGAAGGCAGCTCCCCCAGCGGCGACCACTGCTCCTGGTCTGGTTCTTCAGGACACCTATCAGTTGGGATTGGCTTACTATCAGTCGACACCGCCTGATTATCTGAACTGCACCTGGTTTACCTCGCGTGCGGCTGCCTTCGCTCCGGAGCCCTATAAGACCGAGTTCCTGAAGGTTGCGACGTATTGCTATAAGCGGTATCACGGCAACGCGGACGGCTACGATGCCATTACAACGGCAGTCCAGGCGAGCCTCTTCCCGCCGGCGAATCTGTCTTCCACCGTCAAGCCTGCGCCATCGCCAGCCGACATCGTCGCCCAGGTGATTGCAAGCACTCCGGACCTGGGGACGCTGGCAGTCAGCGACAAGGAATTCATCCTGCAGAACGGCAAGCCTGAAGACGCGGCCAAGGTATGGGACACGATCAAGGGCAAGTCGGTTCAACTGCCGGATGTCACGGTAGTCGCAGCGACGGATACCTCCATCCAGGTATCGGTCTCTGACGATGCGGTCGCGTCGAAGACGGCAGACTTCACTTTCAACATGAAGGAGCCTCTGAAGACGGTTCCCGCACCCGGAACGAAGATCACGCTGTCGGGCACTTATGCTTCCTACACAGTTGGTGGCGTAACGCCTGCTGGTGAGGCTGCTGCAACCCCGGCAACCGCGGCTGCGGCAACCCCGGCGACGACACCTGCAGCTGCTGCGACACCAGCAGCTGCACCTGCTAGTCCCTCTGCCGCACCTGGTCCAGTCATGATCGTTATGAGTGATGGAGCAGTCGTCGAACCGAAGAAGGCAGCTCCCCCGGTTCATCATCGCGCCACCACCCGGAGACGCTAAGCAAGTTGTCATAACGCAGAAGAGGCAGCCTTCGGGCTGCCTCTTCTGCGTTATAAATTTGTCCGTAAAGTTGAAATGACCTCAGGAATCCAGCCCTATACCGTCAGCCACGCCAGCGCATTCGCGAGAAACCGCTGCTGCATCACCGGTTGAAGCTCCGGAACGCGGTGATAAAGAATCTTGGCTGAGCCTAACCGAGCAGTAAACGTTCCTGCCCCCACATTGCGGTCGTGGTCGCGGCTGTAGGCTGCAACAATCTCCACGTTCGCTCCATCGACGAGCAGCCCGTTGGACTGCCTCCCCTTTGCCTGGTAGTGGATGCCCATGACCTGATTGACGGGCAGTCCCTCATATAGCGGATGCTTTCGCACAAAATACCAGTTGCCCATCCATGGCGCGCGGAAGTCGCCCACGGTTCCGTTGTAGGTAAAAGCTCCCGCAGCCGCCAGCTCTTTGGCGACGCCTTCGGAGAGAGTATCGGCCTGGGGGATCGCGAACAGCGGCATTCCTTTGCGGACGGCCTCCAGAACCCCCTCC
>NZ_DATKQC010000318.1:0-45434 GCF_035532915.1 Edaphobacter sp. | reverse complement strand
CTCACCGTGCTGGCACCCTCACGCTATGCGGCGTTGTTACCTGCCGCGAAGAGGGAGGCCCTCCGCGGCAAACTCAAACTAATGGTCCTGCGCGACTGCCAGCGAAAGATAGATCGCCGCGAGCAGGAAGAACACGTAAGCCTGAACCACGGCCACGCCAAGGTGCAGTCCCAGAAACACCAGGGGAACGCCGATCGGTACCAGCGAGAAGAATGCGATGGTTAGCAAGTCGCCGGCGAACATATTGGCGTACAGACGAACCGTCAGCGAAAGAATACGTGCAAAGTGCGAGATGATCTCAATCGGCAGCAGCAGCGGATACAGCCACCACACCGGCCCCAGAAACTGCTTCCCGTACGAAAGGCCATGCGTCCGGATACCGTGGTAGTGGTAGTAGATAAACGTGACCAGCGCAAATCCCAGCGGCACCACGACATTCGCTGTAGGCGACTCCAACCCCGGAATCAGGCCCAGCAGGTTGCAAAGCAGGATGAACAGCAGCAGCACCGTCAGGTAGCCGGTGAACCGCTCCGATCCGTGTCCGATGATCTGGTCGCCCTGCTCCGACACGAACTCATGCGTCATCTCGGCAAGGTGTTGCAGCGATGCGGGCTTCTCGACGTTGAGTGTCAGTCGCACTACGATGAAGTAGGCCAGCAGCACAGCGAAGACCAGCAGCTCCATCGCAAACTCGTTCGTAATCGGCTTGGCGGGATACTGCGGCTGGATATGCAATGCATGAAGCAGCGAATCGACCGGGCCGGCAAAGTGCGCGTTGAGAGTTCTGGTAATCAATAATTGTGTTGGCATATAGAAAAATAAAGAAAATCTTCTGTCTTGCAGATCTAAGCCCGAATCGCCGGTCTAAACCGTCCACGCTTTCATAAGTCTCAGCCCCTCCACCGCGAGTGAAAATACCCCCAGCGCAAGGCCTGCGGCGAGCGCATAGACCGAACCATTCAGATACTTTAGGCTAACATAAAGCACCACGACTGCGACCCCCAGCCGCAGGAAGAATCCCACCAGCACCATCGCCATCGGTCGCGCCGTCTGACCGCCGTCCATCCGCACCATCACGGCCGACATCAGCCGCAGCCACTCAAACAGCCCCGACCCCGAGATCGCTGCGCCTACAACCAGCAGGGCCGCGCTCGGCCAGCCCACCTTCCACCAAACCAGCGGCGTCGCCACGACGACAATAATAACTAGCAGCCGCAGCGCGCTCCATATCGTACGCTTGAAATCAGCGTCGGTATAGCTATTGATTCCCGTCACAAAATCGTCCTCGTCCGTCTCTATTTGCTGTTCTTCAAAAAGCGTGAAGCGGTCGTAAATATCTGAACAAAGCCCGCCACGGCCCCCAGCACGATCCCGGCAATCGAGATCCAGCCTTGGTGAAAGTGCTGATCCAGCCATGCGCCAATCAGCCAGCCAATCAGGCACCCTGCCGGTAGCGCTATCGCCAGTTGAATCATCGATTCGGCCTTTACCAGGTCCCCCAGCGGACCATTGCCGCCCCCGCCCTTGCCGTTTTGTGATCCGTCATCCGCCATCGCCCACCTATTACACCACGCAAAGGCGACCAAAGACACCTCTCTGAAGCTCTAAAAACGTCACGCCCGTCCAACCTGAAGCAACAAACCCACGTCATCTCGACCGGAGCGAAGCAGAGCGGAGAGATGGCGTGGGTTCGGGGGACGGGGATGAGAAATTTCAATAATCGAGAGCGGCCGTTGGATGGAAAGTCTTCTCTATATCATCCATTTCCCTGAGGAGAGTTACCTAGTTACCGCCTGCGTTGATGGTCGGCTTAGTGGCCAGGAAGACGCTTACGGAGGTGCCGTGCGTGGTTTCGCCGGTATCGCTGGCCAGCTCGATGGTGCCGCCATGTTTGGTGATGATGCCGCGGCTGACCCAGAGGCCGAGGCCGGTGCCGCGCTCGCCCTTGGTGGTAAAGAAGGGCTGGAAGAGATGTGGCTGCACCTCCGCCGGAATGCCCATGCCATTGTCAGCAATGGTTACGATGGCTCCGGCCTCCTGCCTGATCCCGTTAATTGAAAGGGCCGGCTGCGGCCTGAGGCTGACGTTTACCTGTCCCCCGGGACCGGCTGCTTCAGCGGCGTTCGTAATCAGGTTGCTGAAGACCTGTCGCAGCTCGGCAGGGAAGGCATCGACCGAGACGCCGGAAGGGAGATCGGTGTGGACGATGACCTGGTCGTCGCTGAAGCGGCGCTCCATGAGTAAAAGAATCTCCTGAAGCATCTCTTTGAGATCGACCAGGACGGGAGCCCGGGACTCGCGGTAGAGGCCAAGCATGGCGCGGCTGATCTGGGTGACGCGGGCGAGTTCCTGCTCGGCCATGTCCATGAATTGCACCGACTCCTCTTTGGTGGCCCCGTTGCGCATGAGGTAGAGCAGGTTAGAGACGGAGTCGAGGGGGTTGTGAATCTCGTGCGCGATGGTTGCGGCGAGGCGACCGGCGACAGCCAGCTTCTCGTTGGCCAGCAGAGCATCCTGAGTCTTGCGCTCGAGCGTGATGTCGCGGAAGACCATGACGACGCCGGCGATTCCGTCGGTGCGGTCGCGGATGGGGGCTCCGCTGTCGGCGATGTGCAACTCGGTCTTGTCTTTGCGGATGAGGATGGTGTGGTTGCCGAGGCCGACGATACGATTGAGCCGCTTGACCTTGGAGACAGGATTTTCCATGGCGAGGCGAGTCGTCTCGTTGACGATTTGAAAGATGGTCTCGAGCGGTCTGTCGTGGGCCTCGGCCTGTGACCATCCCGTGAGTTCCACGGCGACGGGATTCATCATCTGGACACGGCCCTCGGTGTCGCAGGTGATGACGCCGTCGCCGATGGAGGCGAGCGTCGTACGCAGTTGCTGCTCGGACTGAAAGATCTCTTCGGCGCGGCGGCCCAGGACGTCGAGCGAGGTTTTGTAGGCGTCGGAGACGGCGTGGAGGCGGTTGCGGGTGAACAGGCCGATGAAGATGCCAACGCACAGGGCGAGCACCAGCAGCAACTGCTCCATGTAGCGAACCTGATGCTGCCATAAGTCGATTCGCACGGCACGGCGCTGCTCGGCGTTGTGGGTGGTATCCGCGAGGTCTCGACGGATGTCATCCATCATGAACTTGCCGCGCAGGTTCAGATCAACGTCGCGGACCTGGCCGCCGGCCTCAATGGTGGCGATGACGGGGAGAGCAAACGCATCGAGCCAGGTCTGGTGCTTGTCGATTAGATCGTCGATGTAGCGCCTCTCGACGTCATCGAGGCCGGGAAGCGCCTTCATCTTGTTGAACTCGGCCTGCAGGTGGGGGGAGGCATCGAGATACGGTTGGAGAAAGCGGGCGTCGGAGGTATTTTCGTATCCGCGAAGGGCGGACTCCTCGTTGAGGATGAGGGTATTCAGGCGGCTCACCTGGGAGATGTGGGCGTCGGATTCCTGGATTAGCCGGACGGTCGAATTGGCACCCTGAATCTGCAGGTACAGCGCCACGGCGGCTAATAAGAGCGCGATGACCGGCAATAAAAAGACCTGCCGCAGGATGCGATTGAATTGACTTAGATTCACAGCCCTCTCTTAAGCTCGACTCAGCGGTTGCAGGAGACTGCCCAGCTTGCTCAATAGAACCGGGGGACCCTCTCCTTTGGTCATGCACAGGTCAACCATTGAGAGTACCTCAGATGGCAGACCAATGTAGGCAGAGAGTAGAAGAATGGGGATATGAGGCTTAGCCTGGCGCATCTTCGCGGCGACCTCGCCGCCATTCATTCCGGGCATCGAGTAGTCGAGTACAACGCAATCGATGGGCTCGCTCGTAAACAGCTCGAGTCCGGCTGAGCCGTCGGGCGCGGTGAGGACACGGTATCCCGCGCGCTCGAGCAGTATCTTGCGAACCTTGAGGCCGATCAGTTCGTCATCGACACAAAGGACGAGATGGGGTTCTTGCGCCATAAGAACTCGATTCGGAGCCACTGCTCTATCAGGATACCGCGTGGGCGTATAAAAGTAACATTTCCTAAAGGACTGACGTTAAGGATTCATCGTACGTTAGCAATGTTTCGGTCACGGTAGGTTAATCTGACGGTAACACTGAGGTTACAAATTGAGTCAGACGATCTTTGTACTGGAAGACGATGCCGATATCTCTCGCCTGGTGCAGTATCACCTGGAGAGCGCCGGTTATACCGTCCGCGTGTATTCGACCATTGGCCAGATTGTTCCGGATGCCGATCGGCAGCCGCCATCGCTCTTTCTGCTGGACATTATGGTTCCGGGAGGCGATGGGCTGGACCTGTGCCGCAGGCTGCGTCAGAATCCTACGCTGAGCGTGATCCCCATTATCTTTTTGACGGCGCGTGCGGCGGAGAACGACCGGGTGCAGGGTCTCGAGATGGGAGCGGACGATTACATCACCAAACCGTTTGCTACGAGAGAGTTGGTGGCGCGGGTAAAGGCTGTGCTGCGGCGGTTTGAGCGGCCGACCTCCCCGTCGGTGCTGAAGTTCGAAGAGATCGAGATTGATGCGAACGCGATGCAACTCCGCGTAGGCGGCGAGTTGGTGACGACGACGGCAACGGAGTTTCGGTTGCTGGACTATCTTGCGCGTCATCCGGGGAGGGTGTTCAGCCGCGACCATCTATTGGATGCAGTGTGGGGCGATGCCCGTTTCGTTACGCCGCGCTCGGTCGATGTTTATGTGCGGCGCATCCGTGAAAAGATCGAAGCCGATGCTGAGAGCCCGCGCTATCTGAAGACGATGCGGGGAGCAGGGTATCGCTTTGAAATTCCCAAGACTTCGCAGTCCTGAGCGCGGGGGTATTGGTGAAGCGTAGTCTCTTTCTTTCGATCTTTTTTCGCATGACGATCGCCCTGGCGGTGGTTGTAGCCCTGTGCGTGTGGCTTGCACCGCATGGCTGGATCTTTGCGGCAATCTTTCTGCTGGGCTGGGCGGTGTTGAGCTCATTGCTGATAGCGCGTTTGGTGGGCCATGATGCCTCTGCGCTGCGGTTGTCCACGGCGGCGATTGCTGAGCGACCTGTCAGCGCGATCGGCAATCAGTATGCCGACTTCGACGAGGTTGCGCATGCGATCTCGCAGGCTTCGGAGCAGGTGCAGCGTCAGCTTGCGGAGGCTTCGGAGGGTCGTCATAAGCTGGAGGCGATGATCGACAGCATGCAGGACGCTGTCGTCGCCGTGGATCAGGCGGGGCGAATCCAGTGGACCAATCAACGCATGCAGCGGCTGATTCCAGGGGCTTTCGTCGGCGGAGCGGTTCGCGTCGGACATGCGCTGGTGCAGACGATTCGCGACCCGGATGTTCTGCAATGTGTTCGCTCGGCGCTGGACGAGCGCGTGGTGTGCGAGCGGCGGTCGACGTCGGTTGTCCCGGGGCGCATCTTCGAGATTGCAGCGTCGCCGATGCCGGGCGGTGGAGCCGTGGCTGTTCTGCACGATATGACGCGCATTGAACAGGTGGAGCGTATTCAGCGCGACTTTGTTGCGAACGTCTCGCATGAGCTGCGCACACCCCTCACCTCGATTAGCGGCTATGTGGAGACGCTGCTTGACCATGAGGCGGGGCTCAGCAAGCAGGCGCGGGAGTTTCTTTCAACGATTCTGAAGAATGCCACCCGCATGAACCGACTGACCGAGGACCTGTTGCTCATGGCCAGGGCGGAATCGTCCGAGGGAGAGCTTCACCCTGTACCGGTGCGGGCAGATATTCTGATTCGCGATGCGGTGCAGGCAATGAGTGGGCTGGTTCAGGATGCAGAGGCGGTGTTGGAGATCGGCGAAGTGACGACTGCCGAGGTGTTTGCCGATACGGACGCGATTGTGCAGGTGCTGAGCAATCTTATTGAGAACGGCATCAAGTATGGACAGGGTCGCAATGCTGCGGCTCCCCGCGTGATCGTGAGCGCACGTGAGGTCTCAGAACCTGTTGAGGCTGTGGAGTTTCGCGTGCGCGACTTTGGGCAGGGAATTGCATCCGAGCATCTTGGCCGAATCTTTGAACGCTTCTACCGGGTGGACAAGGCGCGCTCGCGGGAGTCGGGAGGAACCGGGCTTGGGCTCGCGATTGCACACCGGATTGTGCAGGTTCACGGAGGAACAATTCGTGCTGAGAGCGCGCTGAATCATGGCAGCACGTTCATTTTTACGTTGCCGAAACAGTCTGTCCAGGCGCCGCGACCATAAGAAGAGACGCAAGCTTTTCCCCAGCATTCATGTCTTTGTAACCTTGGCTTAACATTGCTGGACGACACTCAAAGAGACACAAATCCAATTTTCTGAGGTAATCAGGTGGAACGAGTGAGTTTGAAAATTGCTGCCGCAGTGTTATTCGCTTTCTGCGTCACGGGCTGTAAGCAGTCTGCCAACACGACCGCAACATCGGAGAGCCAGAGCAGCGCGCAGAATCTGAATGGCGCCGGCGCTACCTTTCCTTATCCTATCTATTCGCGCTGGTTCAGCGAGTATGCCGCGGCGCATCCTGGCGTTCACATTAATTACCAGTCCATTGGATCGGGTGGAGGCATTCGACAGGTTTCGGAGCAGACGGTTGACTTTGGAGCGAGCGATGGCCCGATGACGGACCAGCAGCTTGCGGCATCGAAGGTCCCACTCATGCATATTCCTTCGGTACTGGGCGCGGTGGTGCCGGTTTATAACATTCCGGGAGTTACGGGAAATCTCAACTTTTCTCCTGAAGTGATCGCCGATATCTATCTGGGAAAGATCACCAAGTGGAATGACCCACGGCTGGCGAAGGACAATCCTGGAGTCAAATTTCCCAGCTCGGCGATTCTTCCGGTCTATCGTTCGGACGGAAGCGGAACGACGTACATCTTTACGGATTTCCTCTCCAAGGTTAGCCCCGAGTGGGCGAAGAAGGTAGGGAAGAGCACCTCGGTGAAGTGGCCTGTTGGAATCGGCCAGAAGGGCAACGAGGGAGTTGCCGGGATGGTGCGCCAATCGCCTTCGTCCTTTGGCTATGTGGAGCTGATCTATGCGCTGCAGAACAAGATGACCTACGGCGCTGTTCGCAACGCTTCGGGCAAGTTCGTTCTTGCAACCACGGATGGCGTGACTGCAGCAGCAGCAGGTGCCGCTGCGAACATGCCTGCGGATTATCGGGTCTCGATTACCAACGCGCCGGGCGATACCTCTTATCCCATCAGCAGCTTTACCTGGTTCTTGATCCCGACGCATTCGTCCGATGCGGCGAAGACGGCGACGCTCAAGGACTTTCTGACATGGATGCTTGATCATGGCGAAAGCGAAGCTTCCTCTATGGGGTATGCTCCGCTTCCGACGCAGGTCCAAGACATGGAGCGGAAGAGTATTGCGGATCTCCACTAGGCCGATCTGCCGCACGGCTTCAAAAAGCCGTGCGGCATCGCTGGCTTTACCCGGCTACAATCAACTGCAGAGACTCAAATCACAGGATTCAGGATTGTGCCTCCGAGTCGCATGACTATCGACAGAGTATCAGGATCATCGTTACCGGCTGCGCCGCCACGTACGCCTGCCGTCTTCGCTGTTGCCAACCCGGCCACAGGTGGAGCGACGCCTTCGCCTATACGTGACTATCTCAGTAAGCGGGGCAGTGGCCGATTCGCTGACAGCAGCTTTGCGGCGCTGATGCTGCTTTGCGCATGCAGCATTTTTGCAATCGTTGCCTTTATCTTCTGGATCTTGACGGTCCGCTCTCACCTCAGCCTGGTGCAATTTGGCTGGAATTTTTTTTCCAGTTCGGCATGGGACCCCGTCTCGGGCGCTTTCGGCGCGCTTCCGTTTATTTATGGCACGCTCGCGACTTCATTTCTCGCTCTATTGATGGCGGTACCGCTTGCGCTTGGTGTTGCGGTCTTCGTCACGGAGCTTTGCCCGAAGCCGCTGCGCGCCCCGATCTCTTTTCTGACAGAGTTGCTGGCCGCGATTCCGAGTGTGGTGTATGGCCTGTGGGGAGTATTTGTTCTTGTTCCGCTGATGCGAGATGTCATTGGCCCGGTTCTCACTAAAACACTGGGATGGACCGGCTTCTTCTCTGGCCCAAATTTTGGCGTCGGCCTGCTTACGGCGGGCATCATTCTTGCAATTATGATTTTGCCCATCATCTCCTCGCTGACTCGAGATATTATGCTGGCGGTCCCGAACAGCCAGCGTGAAGGTGTTCTCGCGCTGGGCGCGACGCGGTGGGAGATGATTCGCGTCGGTGTTCTTCGCAATTCGCGCATCGGCATCGTTGGCGCGGTGATGCTTGGCCTTGGGCGCGCACTGGGCGAGACGATGGCGGTCACCATGGTCATCGGCAATCACCCCAATATCAGCAAGTCGCTCTTCGCCCCTGCTAACACGCTGGCCAGTGTGATTGCGGGTGAGTTTACCGAGGCGACGGGAGATCTTTACCTGAGCGCGTTGATCGAAATAGGCCTCGCTCTCTTCCTGGTCACAATCGTCGTCAATGCGATTGCCCGCCTTCTGGTGTGGGCGGTCACGCGTGGCGCGCCGGTAGGAGCGGCCTGATATGAGCACGCAGCCTGTCATTCCGCCCACGCAACCTCGTCCTATGAATTTTCAGTCGAAGGCGATGCGCTTCAACACAGCCCGCCGCTCTGCGACGAATTATTTTGTCGGCGGTCTGGCAGTCCTTGCTACTTTTATCGTGCTCGCACCGCTCGCCGCCATTCTTTTTTATCTCGTCTACAAGGGTGCAAGTTCCCTGAACCTTGCCTTCTTTACGCACGTACCTGCCCCGGTGGGCGAACCCGGCGGCGGCATGGCGAACTCAATTATGGGATCAGGCGTCATCCTTATTCTTGCAAGCCTGATGGGGATTCCGATTGGGATTTCCGCTGGCGTTTATCTGGCGGAGTTTGGCCGAGGCAAGGTGCTTGCCAACGCGGTGCGCTTTACGGCAGACGTACTTAACGGTGTTCCTTCGATTGTGATGGGCATCGCTATTTATTCACTGGTGGTGATGCCGCAGAAACATTTCTCGGCGCTGGCCGGTGGCATCGTACTGGCGATCATGATGGTGCCCACCGTGACGCGCACGACAGAAGAGATGCTCTCGACGGTGCCCCATGCGATTCGCGAAGCGGCGCTCGGCCTTGGCGTTCCCAAGTGGAGGACGGTGCTCTCGGTCAGCCTTCGTACGGCTTCGCCGGGAATTATCACTGGTTGCATGCTGGCCTTCGCCCGCGTTGCCGGAGAGACGGCGCCACTTTTATTCACCGCTTTCGGCAATCAGTTCTGGAGCTTCAAACTCAATGAACCAATCGCTGCACTGCCGCTGCAGATCTTTGTTTATGCCATCTCTCCTTACGATGAGTGGCATCGGCTGGCGTGGGCAGGCTCGCTCGTTCTTATCGTTATGATCATGGTCTCAGTCACGCTCGTCCGCATCTATGCCAGCCGCGGCGTACTCAAGGGAGGAAGCTAGTGGGAGTAGGCATTCAGGTCGAGAACCTAAACGCGTGGTATGGAAGTACCCACACCTTGCAGGACATTAACCTGCACATTCCCGCGAACCATGCCACTGCGCTGATCGGGCCTTCGGGCTGCGGAAAATCCACCTTTGTTCGTTGCCTCAATCGAATGCATGAGACCAATCCGATTGCGCGAGCAACGGGTACCGTCAGAATGGGTGAGCTTGATGTTTACAAAGATGCGTCGCCGGTGGAGATTCGCCGCCGCGTAGGGATGGTCTTTCAACGTCCTAACCCGTTTCCAACGATGTCGATCTATGACAATGTGGTCAGCGGATTGAAGCTCAACGGCTTTCGTAATAGACGCGTGCTCGACGAGACGGTCGAGCGGTCGCTGAAGCAGGCCGCGCTGTGGGAAGAAGTGAAGGACGATCTCAAGAAAAAATCGGGGGCCAGCCTCTCCGGCGGTCAGCAGCAGCGCATGTGCATCGCCCGTGCACTTGCGGTCGATCCTGAAGTGCTGTTGATGGACGAGCCTGCGTCTGCGCTCGATCCTGTTTCGACCTCGAAAATTGAAGACCTCATCTTCCAACTTAAGAGTCAGTACACCATCGTCATCGTTACGCATAATATGCAGCAGGCTGCACGCGTGGCTGAGAATACGGGCTTCTTTCTGAATGGCAAGATGGTCGAGTTCGACTCGACCCACAAGATTTTTACGAACCCCCGCGATAAACGCACCGAAGACTACATCACCGGGAGGTTCGGATGACTCGGATTAAATTCCAGCAGAACCTCGACGATCTCAAGGAGCGATTGCTCATCATGGCAGGCATGGCGGAGCAGGCCATCCAGCGATCGATTGAGGCCTACAGCAGCCGCGATCTCAGCATCTGCGAGTTGGTCTTTCGCTCGGAGCCCGCCATCAATCGGCTTGAGCGTGAGATTGATCAGATGGCGCTGGACCTGCTCGCGATGGAGCAACCGATGGCTATCGACCTTCGCTTCATTCTCTCGGTGATTCGCATCAATGCCGATCTGGAGCGAGTTGGCGATCAGGCCGTCAATATTGCGATTCGTGTTCGCGAGATGGGAGCCTTCGCGAATACCGATCTTCCGGTAGATATTCCCAAGCTGGCTTCGCTGGCTTCGGCGATGGTGCGTAAGGCGCTGCAGGCTTTCATCGAGGCGGATGCGGAATTAGCGCAATCGGTGCTTCTGCTCGATGACCAGGTGGACGAGATGAATGATGCGGCGTTTTATGCGCTAAGCTCGCTGATCAAGGAGAAGCCTGAGTTGACGCCGCAGTCGCTCAATGCGCTCATCATTGCGCGCAACCTTGAGCGGGTTGGAGATCACGCCACCAATATCGCGGAGGACGTCATCTTCTGGGTGCGCGGGTTCGATGTTCGGCATAATCCGCGCACCGATTAGTTCAGGCTGGCTCGGGGTCCCACCAGATTAGTTGCGGCAGAAGCGGGTAGTAGAGCGCCAGGCGGATATTTCTCCCTCCGCTGTTGATCGTTTGCGCGTAGGTCCGCATCTGCGCGTGGTATTTTTCTCGTTCCGCGGAGAGAAAGGCTTCGATGCCATCGCTTCCATGGGTGGTCGTTTTGTAGTCTACGATCCAGAGGTAGTCGTCTCCTTCAGCGAGCGGGGTTGCGCCTGCGCGAAAGATTCGATCGAGCCGGACATTGCTGCGTGTCTCTGCCCACGAGGTGAGAGCAAGCTCGGTGGACGCTTCCTTGTGGGCTGCCAGTATCCATAGCCCTTCAGCGTCACGCAGTGAATTTTCAAGCGCCGTTCTCACCCGTGACGCCAGTTGCTTTGTGCGGGGCAGGGCTAGCCCGTTGCCGCGTAAAACTGTCGAGATGCGCGATTCCCATGTTGCTAATTCTTTTGATAGCCTCTCTGGACTAGCTCCATGCGCGAGTTGCTTCGCGATTACTTCCAGAAATTCGTGGACCGTATTTCCAAAGGCACGTGCCTCAAATGAGCCTTCCGGTCGCTTGAAGTGAGCTAACGGCGTCTCAGACCTGATGTCTCCACACGAGAGCTTTTGTATTTCGGCAAATCTCGCCGCTGGTAAAAAGTTCAATGGTAGACGCTCCAGCATTGCGGGTCGTTCTTCTGCTACCGTTGCGGCTAAGCTGCCAACGAATGTATCGGCGACCGGTGAGGACTTCGGATGTGACAGGGCGAGCTTGCCCTGCACGTTGTCGGAAGCGTCATACTCAACAACGAAATGCCGCTCTGCTGCGGGCCACGACGCACTGAGCAGGCTTCCGTATGCCTGACTGACCGAGCCGTCCGATTTAATCTCAGGAGCGGCGAAGAGATGCAATTCTTCTTTTGCTCGAGTGCAGGCGACATAGAACAATCGCTTTCGCTCTGCAGTATCGCGAGCCTTCTCGATGTTGTTCAGCCAATCGTTCAACTCTCGCGACTCCTCTCCTCTGCCGACGATTGGAGCAAGAACTACATGCGCAGCGTCAGGCCCTTCCGAATTAATTTCGGTCCATGTCAACAATCGCCCACCAGATGCACGTGCCCGCTTTTCCAGTCCCGGCACGATCACTACATCCCATTCCAGCCCCTTTGCTCCGTGGATCGTCATCAGGTCGACTGCGCCTGCGTGGATTGCCGCTTCAGCGTAGAGCTTATCGAGCCGCGACCTCAACAGGTTCAAGTCGATTGAGACAGCCTGCTCTTCGAACTCATCCAGCAATTGCAGGTAGCGCCGCGCGTTCTCCATCTTTTCGGGCGTCAGGTAGACATCGCCGCCCAGGGAGCGCCACGTTCGCTCAACCCATTGTGCTGTCGTCAGTCTGTCGCGGTGCTCCGATGCGGCTTGTAAGACCGGCCAGATTCGAGTCAGTCGCTCACAGCTTTCCTCACTCAGCAGATGCCCGCGCTCTGCCAGAACGTCGTCGATGGACCGCTCTGCCCACGTATCGTCGTCTGCTCCGGCGAGCAGATGCAGTTCAGAGGATTCCAGGCCGCACCATGGAGCATGCAATACGGCGAACCATGCCACCCTGTCTGCTGGATGAAAGAGCGCACGCGTCAGCGCGAAGAGGTCCAGCACTTCGCGCTGCTCTCCAAGAGCCTTGATGTCGACGGCGCGATAGGGAATTGACCCTCCGCCATTGTCTCTTTCCAATGTGGCGACGATGTCAGTCAAATGACTGCGGCTTCGCACCAGGACGGCAATCTTCCAAGGCTCTTTTCGCTCCTCAGGCAATGGACGGGCCTGCCATTGCTCGATGATTGTGCGAACAGATTGTGCGTCCGCCTTCGTCTGTTTTCTGCGGGTGAGCGCATCGGAGGCTGGCAACCGATTGGTATGCCAGACAACATCGCTTGCTGCGTTCGTGGATCTCCCGCGTATTGCCTGAGCCGCAACGTACGCGACTTCGCCTGAAGTTGCTGCATCCACGGTGCTGGGAAAGATCCGCGAAAAATCGTCATTGAACGTACTCACCAGTCCTTCTTGCGAACGGAAGTTGGTGGTCAAGCGCAGACTTCCCACTGGCAAGTCGCCCAATTGTTCTGCCAGCATTGTCTGCACGAAGCGCTCGACTCGCGCTTGCCGGAAGAGATAGATCGATTGCTTCGGATCGCCAACCAGAAAGACAGTCTGGCTGTGGCCGTCCCAATTCTGGGTGAGCAACTGGATCAGCTCATACTGGCTGGTCGACGTATCCTGCATCTCGTCGACCAGCAGATGTTGCAGCCTCATGCCTAATGCCGCTTCCAGATCGTGCACGCCGTCTTCGCGACGCAAGGCAGACTTCGCCAACAGTCCGAGTTCGGCGAAATCGCATTCTCTACTCTCGGCGAATACGAGTTGCAACTCCGCCAATGCGTGGCTGAGAACGCGAAAGAGCGCCTTCGCTACGACCCATTGTTCCTGCGGATATTTTGCGGGAGGCAGGTAATTGATTGCCTGAATTGCCGCCAATATGTCATCGCGATCGCTTAGTTCTTCGACAAATGCTTTCAGTCGTGCGGCATCGTTTTTGTCGATCTCGAATTTGAGCCAGTTGTTGCGGAAGCCGGAGCGCCAGCCTCCATCACTCTTCGTCAACAGGTGAATAAGTGCACGCCAATGTGCGAGATGCTCCGCAGACTCTTCTGGAGCTGTGTGCAATCCCGCGCAGATTGCGATCGGCGATGCCGAATTCTTATAGCCGCTTGCATGACCCAACTCTCCGGCAAACTGCGAAAGCTCGTGCAGGATGTCAGGCGGAAGGGCCTGCGAAAGCCTCGTCAACGCAGCACAGATCGCTTGTTCCAATGCCCGCTCCAGGCGAGGTAGCACGGTCTCATCGAGATAGGTGTCGTCGAGATCACGCCCGGTGAGTGGGACCAACTCACCCCACTGATCTCGTAGCGCCAACATTGCGGCAAGCAGGCGTTCGCACTCTGCGAGGTTGCCATCGCGGTGAAGCAGAACTAGCCGCAGTGCGGCGTTCAGGGAATGGTTCTGGCCGCCGAGTTGCATCAATGTGCGCCGCGCTGCCTCGAGATGAAGCCGCGAAGCATCTAGCACGGGCGACTGGCCGCCGCCACCGCCTGAGAGTACAGGCAGTGAGTTGGCAATTTCGGCACAGACAGAGTCGATAGTGCGCACCCTTAATCTGCGTGGGCGTTCCAGCAACCCCCACTCCAGTATTTGGTCGCGGCGCAAAACGGCCTCGGCGAGCGTGCGTGTCTCCCGCTCGAACTCGCTGTTGCTCAGTAGGGGCTCATTTCGCGATGCTTTTTCCAGTTGAGTGACAACGCGTTCCCGAATCTCTCCCGTCGCTTTAACCGTGAACGTAATTGCCAGCACCTGCTCGGGCTGCTCTACGCTTTCATCGCCCAGCAGCTTCAGATATCGCTGAATGAGAAGCCCGGTCTTTCCGGAACCTGCTGGAGCCTCTACGATCCACGACTGCCTAATATCGAGCGCCTTCTCGCGCTCGCGCCAATCGGGCGGCCTTACGGCATTAGGATTATTTTTTGTCTCCGATTCAGATCCGACAACGAATAGCTTAGTCACGCTCTGCCTCCGTTGTTTCTTCATCATCTTGATCGAACGAAGCTGGATCGATGCGGCACAGCAGGCGTTGTGCGCAGTAGGCACAGGTCGATGGAAAACTCTTCGGCCTTACACGGATGTCACCATGGTAAAAATCTTCGGCGAGCGAAGTCAGAACCTGCCGCCACTCCGCGACCTGGTTTTCAAGATCGTCGGGATGTTGTTTTGGTACTCGAATTCCCGAGTCTGCGCTGGTGGCGAATCCCTGCAGACCCATATCTTTTCCTGCGCGTACCTGGCCGAATGCCACGGCTTCCAGTTGCTCGGCCTCGGACAAGACAGCGTAGAGCGGCAACTGGGGAGCGTCCGGTCGGTCTGAGAGCCACTCGCTCGGTTTGGCCACACCGGTCTTGTAATCGATGATGATGTCGCCGCCCTCGCCGATATCGATGCGGTCAACACGCACGCTTAAGCGTAGGGGGCCAATCTGTACGCCTTCCAATTTCTTTTCGCTGAGCTTCACTTCGAACGGTGGCCGGGCTAATTCAAGATCAAGCCATGGCCCCAGCAGGTTTCGCAGACGCTCGCGTTGCATGTCAAGATAGGCTGCATCCCAGGAGGTCTCACTCAATTTCTCACTCTTTTGGAGAGCAGTCGTTATGCATCGATTCAGCAAAGCCTCGCGCTCGGAGCGTTGCATGGCCTTCAGTGCGCTCTGAGTCTTAACTTCGTTCCAAAAACTTTCGAGCACAAGATGAACGATGGTGCCGCGCTCTGCGGCGTCCAGGCCCATCTCTGTGGTGCGAAGTTCCGTTGACCAGAGACGACGCTCTGCGAATGCGCGAAACCCACAAGCGGCTTGCAGGCGCAGTATCTCAGCGCCGCCGTGAATTACTTGATCGGGCAGCGGTTGCAAACGGCCCATGTCCTCGATCTTTTCGGTGTCAATGAAGGTGGGCGCCGTTTCTGCTGCTGTGATTGCTTTAACGGCAACTGCTTCGAGCGCTAATCCATTCATCGCCGAGGACAGGCGCTGCCGCCCTTCGGCAGACTCGGCTGCGTAGGTGAACACCGTGATGGGTGCGCTTGCGGCGATGCGCTCGGTCATACGCTGTGATTGATTCGCATCCCACTGCGCATCGGCACCAGGCATCTGAAGATCACGTTGCAGTGGCCAGGGCAACAGAGGGTTCGCTCTTCTCGGGAGAGGCCAGCTCAAATCGCCGCTTCGCATAAACCAGATAGCGTCGAATGTTGAACCGGCAGCTTCGAGCGGACCCATGATCTGGACGGGCGCTTCGCGCGACTCAGGCGCGAACATTGTTTGCTGCGCTATTCGCGCCAGCGCGTCCAGCGCCTGTACGAACCCGACGCGCTGCCCGTCGAAATCGAGCATGGATAGTTCATCCAGAGCGCTCTCCCATTTTCGCCGGGTTTGAAACTCAACGCTGTCCTCACCTTTGCCTGCTCCCCAGTCTGCAGCCGCCAAAAGTTCCCGCATCGCTTCGGCCCACTCTGAATGCGGTCGCAGCGCGCTCTTTGTTAGTCGATTCGAGGCTACGAGCATCATGCGCAATTTGTTGAGCAGGCCGGTCAACTTTGATTTGCGCCTGGAGCCTTCTATCGCCTTAATTGACCACTCCAGTGAAATCTCAGGACGTAGAAGCTTTGCCCGCCGCAGTTCGAATGCATCGAATTCGGCTCGGACACCGTACTCTGCTTTGATCGCTGCGAGATATGGAGAGAGCAGCAACCTGCTCACACGCTCCAGAGGAAGTGCGCCTGTGCACCAGCGCAGCAAATCCAAGGCTGCTGCCGCCATGGGAGTGTCCGCCAGCATCACACCGACGGAAAACTCAAAGGGTTCAGAATTTGCATTGGCCGTAATATCTTCCAACTCTGGAGCAAGGATCTCTCGGAAGACTCGATCGATCGCGGCGCGTTGCTTCTCAAGATCGGGCACGATGACCGCGATGCGAGCGCGCGAATTTTGCTCGAGCAGCTTTCGCACTCCGAGGGCTGCAACCCGAAGTTCCTCGCGCTCCTCTGCGATTGTGACGATCAATTGCTGTTCTGACGTGATGGCGATTGGCAATTCGTCGATTTTTACTCCGGCATCCCGCAATGCTTCCACGAGCTGCAACTGGGCTGGAGTCAACGAGTCGAATCCGAGGAGCACAACTTCTGACGTTGTTTCAGCTTTAAGTTGTCCGGCAGAGGCTGCAGCTTGCAGCGCCGACTCTAACTGCGCTCGAGCCAGCAATCCATCTGCTCGGCATTGCTGTTCAAACTTCGAGGACCACCGTTGAAAGGCGCGTGTATCGGAACTCACGGCGGCTCCGCGCAGCCGCGCCTGTCCGTTGTGGCCGCAGAGCAGACTCCATGCCTGCGCCGCCATCTCTGCAAGAGAGTCCACCGTGCGGAGGCTGCGCAGCTCTTCATCTGCTTCCAGAATCTTGCGCCACACGGCATGTTCCTGTGCTCGGTTCAGCAGCAGCTTCGAAGTGTGGCCGCCGACCAGAAGCGCGTGCCAAAGATCTGCTGTCCACACGTCCCATGCCATGATCGCAGGAGGCTTCCAGCTATCCAACCCCAGGGAGCGCTGCTGGCGATCAAAGGCAACCCGCAATGTTCGCGCCGCGCGCTGATTTCCCGTCACCACGGCTGCGCCGCGCCCGAGCGCCTGTGCAATCTCTACTGGCAGCAAATCTTCACCATCCCTCTCTCGGTTATACGCCCGGCACCGTTGGAAAATCAGCTTGTTGAAGCCGGATTGGAGTTTCTCCACAGACTCATCACGAGCAACAGGATTGCGGCTGCCAGCGGTAGTGCAAGCGCCACCTGCAGCGATCCCGTTCGCGTCGAAACTACTCCCATCAGCCACGGTAAAGCTGCAGCGCCCAAACCTGATACGGCGAGTACAATGCCTGCCTGCCGAGCGGCGGGTTTTTCAGTCATCAACAAGGCAAATGTCGATGGAAAGAAGGGAGCGAGGCTGAAGCCCAGCAATACGGCAAACACCGCAATCCCCATAGCCGAATGCGCTGTCGCCAGTCCAGCGGTAAAGATGACAGCTAGAGCCATTCCCCAACGCTGGACTGTCTTCTCTCCAATCCGCAGCATGACGACAGAGGACCCGGCACGCCCTGCGGTCAGAGCCATCCAGAGCAGCAACGTTGTGTATTCACTGATGGCCAAAGTTTTGTCGCCATATCGCAGAGCGTATGTCGTCAGCCATCCGCTCAGGCAGGTCTCGAGGCCGCCATAAAGAACCAGCAGCGCGGCAAAGTAGAGGAAGACTCCCCAGCGTAGCTGCTTACTCTCTGCGGGAGCTTCGGCCGATTCGATCTCTTCCGGCATGCCACCTATCTCGACGGTCATTGCCAGGCCCGCGACCAAAAACAGTGCGGCGAAGCACTCCAGCATTCCGCGCAATGCGAATCGTGGGAGCAGCCACGCAGCCAGCAGGGGGGAGAGCATTGCCCCGAAGCTCCACGAGAAGTTGAGCAGCGCCAGGGCTGAGCCGCGATGCTCGGTATAGCGTCGTCCCGCAATAATGTTGGTGGACGCAATGATCTGGCCCAATCCGAAGCCACCGAGGAAGAGGCCGGTACACGCCGCTGCCAAACCAGACGCAACTGAAAATAGACCAAAGCCTGCGGCGGCGGCGAATAGACCCGTTAGCAGGCTTCTGCGCAGATACCGTGAGACGCTGACGCCACCTGCAAATGAGCCGCAAAATTGTGCCAACAGCAAGAGCCCGCTCTGCGCGTCCAATAAGTGCCACTGCCGGGTCAACAACGGCAAGATCGGCCCCAGCAACGCCGTTCCCAGGCCGGTTAACACAAACCCGAAGTGCATCAATCCGGCAGATGGAGAGACCTTGATCCGTTCAGCCATGCAACCCCCACCAAGCTCTTTCCATTATCATCAATCCAGGAGTTCTTGCCTTGCCCAGAAAAGCTTTCGTCGTTCTCCTCTTCATTGCTCTCCTGTCGGGCTGTCGCAAGTCCTCGGTTCCGGCATCAGGCAACTCCACTGCGGCACAGGCCACCTTTCCGATACGCGGCAAGGTCGTCAGCACCGATGCATCCAGCGTAACTCTCGACGCCGAGGCCGTTCCCGGCTTTATGGACGCGATGACAATGCCCTATAAGCTCAAGGACCCGATCGTCGCCACGGAACTTCATCCCGGTGACCGCATCACGGCTACGGTCCTTGCCGATAAGGATGGCAGTGACTTCGCCAACGTTCGTCTGGATAACGTCGTAATCATCTCGCAGGCGCGTCCGGATTACGTCCCTGCCGTTCAGTACCACATCCCCAAGGTGGGGGATGTGGTGCCCGACTTCAAGCTGCTCAACCAGAGCGGCCGCGCGATCCATCTGGGGCAGTTCAAGGGCAAGGTGCTGTTGCTCACCTTCATCTACACCCGTTGCCCGCTCGCTGATTTCTGTGTCCGCATGAGCCGCAACTTTGCCGAAGTCGATAAGGCTCTCGCCGCCGATCCGGCACTGTATCAGCAGACCCATCTGCTCAGCATCAGTTTTGATCCCGCCTACGATACGCCGAAGGTGCTGCGCAGCTACGGCGGAGCCTACACGGGGCTGTATACCAAGGAGAAGTTTCTACACTGGGATTTTGCCGCACCTACCGAAAAAGAGCTGCCTGCACTTGCCCAGTACTTCGACGTGGGCATTACGGGAAGCGGCAAAACTCTCTCCCACTCTCTGTCGACCGTTCTTGTCGGCAAGGATGGCAAGATCATCGCGTGGTACCCCAACAACGAGTGGAAGCCCGCCGATGTCGTAGCCCAGATGAAACAGGCTGGGGGTGCCTGAGGTTTTCTACGTCAGAAGCAAATCAATGCCCCGGTATGAGCCGGGGCATTGATTTGAAAAGAATTATGGATTAGAAGTGATAAGCCGCGCCAAAGGTGAACAACGTGGGTGTCAGGCCGCTTTGGGGGAAGCCCAGCCATCTCTGGTATTCGAAGTCGGCTCGTGCGTTGAGGTGCTTCAAGACTCGATAATCGACACCTCCGCCGACGGCAAAGAGGTTGTAAGCCAGATTGGCGTGCCGAAAGCCGGGAAAGGCAGGGAAGTTGAAGACGCCGCGACCATACATTCCCTTTGCATAGGGAGAGAACCGGCCATAGGTGCGGTGGTAGCGGCCACCGATCTCATAGGTCTTTTCGTAGACCTCTGAACCTCCTCCATCCTTGACGAAATGGAACTCGCCTTCGATGCCAATATGGTGGATGAAGTCGTAATCGAAGTAGGCTGCGCCGCCATTGATGCGGTTGGGAACGTAATCGGAGTTGGCCGTGGTAAAGCCGCCGCCGATCTGAAGATCAGCGGTGCGGGAAGCAGTCGGCCTGGCTTGTGCCAATACCGTGGTCGCTGCACCAGCAAGGCTGATGAAGACAAGAAATTTTATAAGCAATCACATCTCCTGAAACTGTTGGCTTGCGCCCATCTCAATCGAAAGAGGTCTAATGAAAAGAATACGCGACACCGACGGTCATGACGATAGGAGAAAGGCCGTTATTCCTGAATCCGGGCCAGTCCTGGTACTCGAAATCGAAGGCGCGAACGTTCAGGTGCCTTGTCGCCCGCAAATCGACTCCTCCGCCAAACGATAGCATTCCATAGGTATAGGTTGCAGATTTCAGATATTGACTCGGAGTCTGGTATCCAAAACGACCAAGTCCGAACAACGCCTTGGCGTAGGGGGTGAAACGATGATAGTGAAAGCGATACCGTGGACCGACAAGGTAGGAATTCTCAGAGATATCGGTTGGCGTGATTATATTGACGAAGTGGATATCTCCCTCGACGCCGAGATGCCGGGTAAAGTCATAGTCTCCATAGACCGATAACCCACCGATTCCTTTTCCGCCGTAGTCTGGACGGGCGTAGGTGACGCCTCCGCCGATCTGCAGACTGCCTGAGCGAGATGCCGTGGGAACAGCTTGTGCATGCGACCACGCCGTGAGGCCAAGCACGCAGGCGTAACAGCCAATAAGAGTGTGCAGTTTCAAAGAGATACCCTCCTGAGGGGATATTGGTTGGGGAAAGCCAATTCAGAAGAAAATTTGAACGAGTCAGTTGCTTAACCAGGAAGGCGTGGGAGAGCCAAAAAACGCCCCGTACCCACGCCCTCTTCGATAAGTTACTGCTGTGGAACGGTGGCCTGCGGCTCTGCAGCCGGAGGCGCTGCGTTTGCCGGAGCTGCTGGTGAAGGTGCAGCTGCCGCTGGGGCTGCCTCAGACGGTTCCTGATACGGACTCAGCTTCAGATAGACCGGTTCGACCTCAAAGGGCATCTTGTCAGCCGGGCTAAGGAGAGGCTCGTAAGCGGTATGCATCACCGTTACCTGATCCGTCCAGGGGTTGAAGCGAAGGAACGCACCCAGCGGCATGGCTGCCTGCTGTTTCAGATCGTTCACGTTGAGCTTGGGGCTCTTGCTCGTCAACGCCTGCATCCAGAAGGTGGAGTCCTTGTCGCTTCTGACCAGGCCGTCTCCAAGCTGAGGCTGGTTGAGTGCCTGAAGCGCCTTGATGCGCTGCTGCAGCTGCTGGAGGTAGAGGCCGAAGTACTGCTCGCCGCCAACCAGCTCTTTCGCATTCAACAGCTCGATCGCCTTCTTCGCAGCGGCTTCATTGTCGGCATCCGTGTGGTGCATGGGGATGCGCTTGAACACCGAGGTCGAGGGAAAGAGCAACTGGTCGTTGAAGGCGTACTTGGTATCGAGGCGGTGGCCGAGGATGATATGGGCGACCTGGAAGGCCAGCAGGGCATTTAGATTGCCCATCTGCTGCGCGCCGTCCTGGGTGACGATGCCGGTCGTATCGATCAGTCCCTTGGAGAGAATGATGGTGTTGCCGACGGCCAGCGACTCCAGTGGCTGGGTGAGCAGCGTGCGCACGCGGATGGGCCGAGAGAGCGTGATGTTGTTATAGGCCAGGATGTTGTTCGCAAGGTCGGCAAGCGTCTTGTCGAAGTCGCTGGGTGCATCGAGCAGGCCGGCCTGGTAGAGACGGTCGATGACGTTGTCTTCTGCCTGTTGAACCCATGCGCGCTGGGCACCCAGCGGGCTTACATCCTGGGCATCGTTGCTGACGTCGGTTGCGCCGACCACATCAAGCGACGTGTTCTGCGACTCCTGGGTCGGAACCTTCAAGGAATAGCCCCAGATGTGGTTGATCGCTTTGAACTTCAGCGTGTGCGAGGGGCTGTTGGAATCGCTCTCTTCCACGTAGGCGGAGGTCGGCAGCCAGAGATCGGGCTGCACGGCGGTACGCCAGCTATCAAAGTGATAGAACTCGCGGTAGCCCTTTTCGCTGCCTGCGAAGTCTCCATTGAAGCGAACGACGTTGCCGCCGTTGGTCTCGATCCAGATGCGGCCAAAGAAGCGGCCCACCGACTTCGTCCCCGGCGTGGGGGCAACGTCGAAGACGGCGGTCGGCATGTTGCCGAGGAACTCGTTGCGAACAAAGCCGAAGATGTAGTGCTGCCGGTCGAAGTTGTTCGAGTCGATCAGCAGCATCTGCACGAAGCCGGTCGAGTTGAAGTTCATGTGCAGGGTGTTGCCGAGACCGGTGATGTAGGAGCCGGAATGCTTGAAAAATCCCAGCGGCCCGCGGGAGGTCGATTTGTTCTCATAGGCGTTGTCGCCAATGACGTTATTGAAGTCGACCCGTCCGAGAAAGTGCTGATCGGACTCAGGTACCTGGCCCATGACCGGGTCCGGCTTCATGTTCTGAATATAAGTCTCGACGAGGGGAGCGCGCTGCTTGAGGGCCGCAATCACCACCTTCTCGCGAGTGATCGCTTTGTCGATCAGAGCGTTCTGTGACGGCGTCAGCTTGCGGGAAGACATGACGCTGGTGTCCTGCTTGTTTTTTCCAAAGTGCGGGAAGCCTGCTGCACCGGCAGGGAGGGTGGTTGCGACAAAGAGTGCCAGCAACGCACCGGCGGTTGAATGTTTCCCGTAAATCATTGTTTGCGGCTCCTGCGGCGACCTTGCGGTCAGCCTTCTTAATTTGATCTTCATGTTAGCTAGTCAGACTACGTTCAAACAAATAGGTTTATCCGGCGAGTTGGAATGCGACATTGACAACGCCCTCCCAATCGACTGGACGTCCGGATGCATCGGTGGCTGGAGAAAAGCGGGTCCCTTCCACGGCGCGAATGGCGGATTCGCCCAGACCGTGCCCGAGGTCGCGGGTAACGCCCAGCACCTGGACGGTGCCCGAGGCAGAGACGCGAAGTCGAACCGACACGGTGCCTTCGATATGCTCCTTGATCGCCTCGGCAGTGTACTGCGGACGAGGCTTGTACAAGACCTTCGGCGCAGATCCCGAACGGGCATAGGTTGGGGCAGAGGATGGTCCAGCAGGGGGCGGCGCGACTCGACCGAGGTTGACCGGGCTGGCAGCCTCGCGGCTATGAGAGTTCATCGGGCCATTGCTTCCGGCAACGCCAAGACGGACTCCACGGACGGCGCCTGATGCATTGTCTCTGCCATTCATATTCTGGCTGCCGGAGGAACCCGAGCCAAGGGTGACGGCTTTGGCGGCAGGTCCTGCTCCCGAGTTGGAGGCAGGCATGCCGGCCATACCCCTCTGCCCAAGATTAATGGAGCTGACGGCGGGTCGGTTGGAAGGTGCAATGGGATTGTCAGGACGTCCCAGGGCCACCGGGGAGGGATGGGGGGAGTTATTGACGACAGCAGCTGCCTGGGCGCGTCCCAGGTGAACGACCTTGGGCGCAGGCGGCGGCTCGATCCGCTTGGGCGGCGCCGGAACCACGACAGGAACAGGACGCGTCATGTGGACAACCGGAACCTTGGGCTCAGGCTCCTTGACCTCAGGCACTTTGATCTTGGGCGGCTGAGGCTGAACCACCGGCGGCTTGGGCATCGGCGGCGTGTGGATGACCGGAGGAGGGGGCGGTGGCTTGAGCGGTAACGGCTCGATCAGGGTGACGAGTTTTTTCTCGGGCGGAACAATCGTGTTTCTTACTGCGGCCCCGATGATAATGATGACGACTGCGATCAGGACATTGATGACGATGGAGCTATACAGCGAGCTTTTGCTCTGGCTGCCGTCATTCAAAATGCCAAAATGCTTGAACTGGATATTCTGCGGTGCTGGGTTGTCGCTGCGAAGCGGCTTTACCATAAAAGTCCTTCGTAATGCCTCATCATCGAGGCGGAGCATGAGGCCGATCCCGGCGACACAACCAGAACCGGGGGAAACGGGATGAAAAAGCTCCGAACAACTTCTGTCGGAGATCCGTCGAGTGATCGAACTCTGTCGATCTGCCCGATAAAACTTTTATTGCGAGGGAGATAGTTGCTCCGTCATTTAACTTCTATATAGACAGACGAGAAAAGAGGAAGAAAAGGTTGTAGCAGGTGCCGTGCTTTGGGGAGTAACTTCTGTTTTGTGTGCCGGCACTCTGCAGATTGTCTACTGCAAGTATAGTGCCGGAAGGCTATGTGATTGACACTGGTACTTTTGTGGTATCCAAGTAGAGAACAAATTGCAGGATAAATGGAGATTTTTTCATGAAGATTCTGGTAACAGGCGGGGCGGGATATATCGGCGGGACGGTGACGCGTCTGTTGTTGGCAAAGGGGCACTCGGTGACGGTGTTCGATAACCTGTGCCACAGCAAGAGATCCGCCGTAGCCGAAGGAGCAAAGTTCATTCTTGGCGATCTGGCGGACCGGGCGATTGTGGAAAAAACGCTGAACGACGGCCGTTTTGATGGCGTCATGCACTTTGCCGCCTTGATCGAGGCGGGGGAGAGCATGAAGAAGCCGGAGATTTATTTCCGCAACAACACGGCCTCGACGCTGACGCTGCTGGAGTCGATGTTGGCCACTGGACACGACAAGCTGGTCTTCAGCTCCACGGCTGCCTGTTATGGAGAGCCGGAGTCGACGCCGATTCTTGAGGATGCCAAGTTGCAACCCACCAATGCTTACGGAGAGAGCAAACTCCTTGTAGAGCAAATGCTTAGGTGGATGAACCTAATTCATGGGTTTAAGTATGCCAGCCTGCGCTACTTCAACGTAGCCGGAGCGATTGAGGGCTATGGCGAGGCGCATGAACCAGAGTCGCACCTGATTCCGCTGATTCTGGATGTGGCGCTGGGAAGGCGGAAGGACATCAAGATCTTTGGACGGGATTATCCGACCAAGGATGGCACCTGCATCCGGGACTATATCCACGTACGTGATCTGGCCGAAGCCCACCTGCTTGCATTGGAAGCGCTCAGCCACGAGAGCCGGTTGATCTACAACATTGGCAACGGACAGGGCTTTACCGTGCTCGAGGTAATCGAATCGGTACGCCGAGTGACCGGGAAGTCGATTCCGGTCGAAGAACTCGAGCGCCGGGCTGGCGATCCGGCAGTGCTGGTGGCCAGTTCCGAGAAGATCAAGAAGGAGTTGGGCTGGAAGCCGCAGTTTGCCGAGCTGGACAAGATTGTTGCCAGCGCATGGGAGTGGCACCAGAAGAGATACGCCTGATTTGCAGTCGCAGTGACGGAACAACCGTAAAAGGAGTTTTTCTGTGATCCAGAGTATGTTTGCCCTCCATCTGCCGATTCTGGAGAAGCTGCTGCGGCCCATGATCGTCTACCTCTTCCTGATTGGGTTTCTCCGCCTGTTTGGGAAGAGGGAGCTGGCGCAGTTGAACCCGTTCGACCTGGTGGTGCTGTTGAGCCTGTCGAACACGGTGCAGAATGCAATGATCGGGGACGATAACTCCGTGACCGGGGGAATCATTGGAGCGTTTGCCCTGCTGGCGATCAACTGGCTGCTGACGCTGGTACTGTTCAAAAGCCCGAAGCTCGACAAAATCGTCGAGGGCACGGAGACTGTGCTGATACGACACGGGGTGTTGGACCAGGCGGCTATGAAGAAGGAGGCCCTCACGGAACTCGAGCTGAAGTCCGTGCTTCATAAGCAGGGACTCAACTCCTACGCCGAGGTGGAGAAGTGCGTGCTCGAGCCGAACGGCACCTTCTATGTCGAGGCGAAGACGCCGAGCTCCGATGATGCCGAGCGGAGGGAGGTTCTGGCATTGGTGCGAACGCTTTCTGCCGAGGTGCGAGAGTTGAAGGTGCTGCTGGCGGCGAGAGGGTAAGCCGCTGCAATTCGGATTTGCGAAGGAGTGTCTTGCGGGAATAGCATCTTGTCGAGGGGAATGGAGTCTCCCGAAACCGCCCGATAGGGCTGATGACTCCTGCCGGTTCAATACGCTCGCCAAGGCGGGCATACTACGAGGGCAGGATGTCAACCTATCTCTGGATAACACTAGGCAGTGCACTGGGTGGGGTGCTGCGTTATGCGCTGACGCGGCTAACTCTCGATAGCAGCACGAATTTTCCGTGGGGTACGATCCTCATTAATGTGATTGGCTGCTTCGTCATGGGCTTCTTCGGCACGTTTACCTTTCCCGGCAGCCGGTTCGAAGTTCCTGAGAACATCCGGCTATTCGTGATGGTCGGCTTGTGCGGTGGCTTTACGACCTTCTCGTCTTTCAGCCTGCAGACCTTCGACCTGCTGCGGACCGGAGAGTGGAGCCGTGCGCTGGCGAACGTTGTACTTTCGGTTCTGCTTTGCCTCGGCGCGGTGGCGCTGGGCCATATAGTCGCACACCACAGCAATGCGATCTTTGCCGTCGCTTCGAACCAGGAAGAAGAGTACACCGGCTGACATACGCGGCCGGTGCATGGTTCCTCGTTTATTGCACGTCGGCCGAGCGGTCTCCCTCGTAGTGCATGATGTGGTAGTAGCCCTCCCAGCCGTTCCATAGAAGCGGCTGCGGCAACGGAGTCGATGGATCTTCAAGGAACTTCGCGAAGACCTCAACCAGTTCGCGAGTTCTGGGAACGCCCGTCAGCCAGTCTCCGTGATACCAGTTCTTCCACTTGCCGTACTCAGCATCGGCTTCGGCGCGGTGAATATTATCCAATGCGCTCAGAGCTTCTTCCGCTTCCTGATGAGCTTTAGCGCTGTCTCCGCTTTCGGCATCCTGAATGGCCTTGGAGATGAGCAATAATGTCCGGTTGCTCTCGCGGTTGATTGCGATCATGGCCAGCACCTGGGCGCGGTAGAAGGGAAGCCGCGATGGCGTAACCAGTGGCTCGGCGGCGAGGGCCTGTTTCCACACCGCGTCCCATCGCGGCAGTGCGTCGTCGCACTGCTGAATCTCTTTTGCCGCAGTCGTGTTGAGCCACGCTTTCTCCGTTGCACGGTCAGACGCTCCGGCGATTCGTGGCTGCTCCCACTTCGGAGCCTGGCTGGGGACGGAGTAGATCGGCGAGTCGATCATGTAGGTCAGCATCATGCGCCGCGATTCGGTGTGATAAAGCTGGTCGCCATACTCGAGGGGCGGCGTGCCGAAGTGCGCCGGGGCCTGAAAGTATGCCTCGTAGACCTTGGCGACGGCAGGCGCGGCCTTGGCTCCGAACTCCTCGGTAGCCCATTGACGATAGAAGTCATTGGCCGGGTGAGCGCTCTCGGTGGGAAGGCCCTTCCATGCGATGTCCATCACCGCCTTGGTGGTCATGGAGACGGGGCGGATGTCGCTGGTGTTGAGCAGCAGGTACGCCGTGGCTTTGGCCTTGATGTAGCGGCCCAGTTCGGAGTCGATGCGGTCGACGGGCACCATCTCCGTGAGCTGGTTGGAGCGGTCGTTCATCATGGCGACGTGATAGTAAGCGCCCTGGCCCGCGGCGACCTGTCCATTGTCCTGAAGATACCCATAACCGGTGTCGGCCCAGACCAGCGTGACCTCGGGAGGGATGGTGAGGTCGCCCTGCTTGACCAGCCTCGCTCCCTCCTGCCAAAGATCCGTGACAAACTTCGCGTCCGGATGCGCGGCGCGCACGATGCGCATCTGATCGGCGATGGCCTTGCTGATCAACGCTCCCAGGGCCTTGTCGTTGCCTTTGACGCTGGGGTCCATCGAATCGTAGCTGACATCGGAGAGGCCGCGCAGGCCGACTGACCAGAGGATCTCCTGATGCGCCGGATAGGTCGCGACTGCATCTTTCCAGGCGCGCTCGAGAATCTCAGGATGCGTTGTGTAGTTGTAGGGAACGTTCTTAGGCCAGCGAGCCACGTTAAGTCCGAGAGGAATGGCGTGGTGCTGGTTCATGATCAGGCCACGCTTTGCCGCCAGAGCGATCTGCGGATCGTCAGGGAAGATCCATGTGCCGGGCACCACCATGTTTCCTTTGAGGCGCAGTATGGTCTCGTAGACCTTGTTCCACACGTCGAGCGAGATGCCGGTCTTGTCTTTCTTCTCTCCGGGAGCCCATCCCGTCAGCAGGTCTTCGTCGTTGAGAAAGAAGCCGCGATATTTGAAGACTGGCGCAGGGAAGACCTCGTTGAGCGAAGCCGGAACTTCGATGTGGGTGCGCCGAGCGGGTTCGTGATCGGTCCAGTAATACATAGGATCGACGCCGAGATATTCCTGCGAGAACTGGTAGATTGCATAGACGGTGCCGCGCAGGTCGGCCCCGGCCAGCACAACCACTTCTGTCGGACGCTTCGCATTCCAACTGGCCTTGTGTGTCGAGATGGAGAACGATTCCGGCGCGGTCAATCCGCTGGGACGCATCGCTTCGGGGAGCTGCGACTGCTCTCCGATCAGGATCGTCGCTTGCCCAGCATCTTCCGGGCGAGTTACGATCTTCGGCTTTGCGCCAAACACTTTTTCAAAGTCGGAAGCGACATCCTCGGTCGCCTGCTGAATCGGTGCAGGCTCGCTGGGATCGAGAAGGATGGTAACTGTGGGGCCGATGCTAATGGAGCTACTTCTGGTCGACGGCGATTTCTGCGCCGAGGCAGATGTACCCGCAACGACGGCGAAAACAGCGAGAAGCGCAACCATTCCATTGACCCAGTAGCGGCGCTTGTTTCGATCCGACATCTTATGCAACCTCTTAATCAGGAAATCTCAGGCAAGCAAAATTCTATAGAGATAGTGTTTCCACCTGTTTTTTAATCGGAAGATTAAAAATCATTTCTTGCGTCGCTGATAAGAAAATTGATTGACCCTGTCAGCGGACGATTGATACTCTATGTATACAACTTTGGGTGATGGAGTTCGCCCTAACCGCCTGCGCGGCCTGCGCAAGCTGATGACTCCTACGACATCGTAGGAGGCCCTTTGCAGAAAAATAACGTGGTGTGGTCTGGAAGCGAGCAAGGGCATATCCTCGTCGATTTGCTTCGCTGGCTGGCGATTGCTTCCGTTGCCGGAGTTCTGGCTGGCTCGGCGTCGGCGTTGCTTTTGGCTTCGCTGGAGTGGGCGACAGCGGTACGTGAAAGCCACAAGTGGATCATTGCGCTGCTGCCGCTGGCCGGCTTATTCGTCGGCTGCCTCTACAAATATCTTGGCACTTCGGTTGAGGCAGGGAACAACCTCATCCTCGACGAGATCCATGACCCCAAGGCAGTCCTGCCGCTGCGGATGACTCCGCTGATCCTGCTGGGAACCGCAGTCACGCACCTCTTCGGCGGTTCGGCCGGGCGTGAGGGAACCGCAATTCAGACCGGCGCTTCTCTAGCCGATCAACTGACCCGACCTCTGGGACTTAATGCCAGAGACAGGCGCATTCTGCTAATGGCAGGCATCAGCGGCGGTTTTGGCTCCGTCTTTGGAACTCCGTTGTCGGGCGCGATCTTTGGGCTTGAGGTGCTGGCGATTGGCCGTATCGGCTATGACGGTATCTTTCCCTGTTTTGTGGGCGCGTTTGTCGGCGATTTCATCACCCGCGCCTGGGGCATTCACCATACGATCTATCGCGTAACTTCGGTGCCGAAGCTCACCTTTACCGGCTTCCTCTCCGCCATCGCCGCGGGCGCGGCGTTTGGCCTGGTTGGGATGGCCTTTGCGAAGACGACGCACGCCATCGGGCACTGGGGCAAGAATAATATTGCGTGGGCACCGTTGCGGCCATTTACCGGCGGCGTCATCGTTGCGGTGGCGGTCTTCGCTATCGGCACCACGAAGTACATCGGCCTGGGGATACCGACGATTGTCGCGGCGTTCGCGACTCACCTGCCACCGTACGACTTTGCCGCCAAGTTTCTATTTACAGCGGTGACGCTTGGCTTTGGATTCAAAGGTGGCGAGGTCACCCCCTTGTTCTATATAGGAGCCACGCTTGGCAATGCTCTGGCGTGGCTGCTGCCGCTGCCGCCATCGTTGCTGGCTGGCATGGGATTTGTCGCGGTCTTCGCGGGAGCAGCAAATACTCCGATTGCCTCATCGCTGATGGCAGTGGAACTGTTCGGTGCCGAGGCTGGAGCGTATGCAGCAATAGCCTGCGTGGTGAGCTACCTGTTCTCAGGTCACGCCGGAATCTATCACTCGCAGCGCGTAGGCCACAGCAAGCACGCGAGAACGATAGGCGAAGAGGGTTTATCGCTGGGGGTCGTGACGAAGGCGCGGGTAGGCAAGGGAGCCCATCCATTGAACTCCAGGGATTCCTCTACAATCGAGCGTGTGAGGGACATGACCAGCTATGAACACAATTCGTCCGCGCAAGAACAACTTCATGATGTCGAGGATATGTCTTCTGACTGCCGCTAGCGCCATTGCTTTGAGTTCCAGTGTCGTGCCAGCCTATGCTGCTGGCGCAGAGTTCGGCCCGTCGAATCCGTTCTATGCGGCGAGCACGCTGCCGTTTCAGGCGCCGCCCTTCGACAAGATCAAGGACAGCGACTACCAGTCTGCGATTGAAGCTGGCATGGCGCAGCAGCTCGTCGAGATGCAGGCGATTGCCGATAATCCCGCCTCGCCGACCTTCGAGAACACGCTGGTGGCGATGGAGAAGACGGGCCAGTTGTTCGACCGCGTGATGATGGTGTTCAACGGCGTCACCGGCGCAAACATCGACCCCGAGCTGCAAAAGGTGCAGGACATAGAGGCCCCGAAGCTGGCTGCGCATGACGATGCCATCTATCTGGACTCGAAGCTGTTTCACCGCGTCGAGACGATCTATAAAGAGCGCGAATCGCTTAAGCTCGATCCCGAGTCGCTGAAGCTGGTGGATTTCTATTACAAGAAGTTTGTTCACTCCGGCGCGAACCTCTCCGATGACGATAAGGCGAAGCTCAAGAAGTTGAACGAAGAGGAGTCGACGCTCTCGAATGCATTTATCACCAAGCTGCTGGCTGCCACTAAGGATGCCGCTTACGTAACGACAGACAAGGCAGCGCTGGCGGGAATGAGCGATGCGCAGATTGCCGCAGCGGCCGAGGCGGCGAAGGAGCGCGGTAAGCAGGGCTGGGTGCTTCCGCTACAGAACACGACGCAGCAGCCGGATCTGGTTTCGTTGAGTAATCGCGATACGCGCAAGGCTCTGTTCGAGGACTCGTGGACGCGAGCGGAACGCGGCAATGCCGATGACACGCGCTCCACCATCGCGCGGCTGGCGCAGGTTCGTGCCGAGAAGGCGAAGCTGCTGGGCTATCCGAACTTTGCGGCGTGGACGCTGGAGAATCAGATGGCCAAAACACCCGAGGCCGCGCTGAAGTTTATGAATGCTCTGGTCCCGGCGACAACGGCGAAGGTTGCCACCGAGGCAAAGGACATTCAGGCTGTCATCGATGCGCAGAAGGGCGGCTTCACGCTCGAGCCGTGGGACTGGGAGTTCTATTCCGAGCAGGTGCGCAAGGCCCGGTACGATCTCGATGAAGCGCAGGTCAAGCCGTACTTCGAGTTGAATAATGTGCTGCAGAACGGTGTGTTCTATGCCGCCCACCAGCTCTATGGGCTGACGTTCAAAGAGCGGAAGGACATTCCGGTCTACAACCCGGACGTGCGCGTCTTCGAGGTCTTCGATGCCGACGGCAAGCCGCTGGCGCTGTTCTATTGCGACTACTTCAAGCGCGACAACAAGAACGGCGGCGCGTGGATGGATGTCTTCATGGGCCAGTCCAAGCTGCTGGGCACGCTGCCGGTGGTCTATAACGTCGCCAACTTCCAAAAGCCTGCAGCGGGCGAGCCAGCGCTGATCAGCTTTTCCGATGTGACCACGATGTTCCATGAGTTTGGCCATGGGCTGCATGGCATGTTTGCCGATACCGAGTATCCGAGCCTCTCGGGAACTTCGGTGGCGCGTGACTTTGTCGAATTTCCGTCACAGTTCAATGAGCACTGGGCGAGCTATCCAGCAGTGTTCAAGCACTACGCGAAGAGCTACAAGACCGGTGAGCCGATGCCGGACGAGCTGGCCGCGAAGATTAAGAAGGCAGCAACCTTCAATCAGGGATATGAGTTGACGGAGTTGCTGGCCGCGGCAGAGCTCGACATGCAGTGGCACACGCTGCCTGCCGATGCGCCTCTGCAAAACCCCGATACGTTTGAAAAAGAGGCGTTGCAGAAGACGCATCTCGACATCAGTTACGTGCCGCCGCGCTATCGTTCCAGCTACTTCATGCACATCTGGGGCAATGGCTATGCGGCTGGCTACTACGCCTATCTCTGGACCGAGATGTTGGACGATGATGCGTACCAGTGGTTCGAGGAGAACGGCGGCCTGACGCGGGCCAACGGCGACCGCTTCCGCCGCATGATTCTTTCGCGGGGCAATACTGAGGACCTTGCAAAGATGTATGCGACCTGGCTGGGCAAGCAGCCGAACGTCGAGCCGATGTTGAAAGACCGCGGCTTGGAGCCCTCAGGCAAATAATGCCAAATAATGCGGGAGAGATGAGAGTGCTGTCAGCCCTTTTTGTTTTGATGGGGTGACAGCTTTTCCATGGCTTTGCTGTAGCGTTCTGGCGGGGCATCGAGCTGCGAGTCGCGTAGCGCGGCACGATAACCGCCCATGTAGATGGAATACATGACCGCCAGCGCACAGCCTACTCCGAAGGCAAAGCCCAAGAAAAAACCGATTGAGGCTGTCCAGTAAAAGGGCATGATGTGAAGTCTACCGCGTACCGGTTTGCCGAGGGTGCGATGGATGCTATACCTTTTTTCGATAGGGAACATGGAGGTTTTTGCGTGGCATCGTCTGTTGAACATACGAATCTGGATTCGAGCTTGAGAGAAAACCGGGTATTTGCGCCGCACGCGGAGTTTGCGGCCAAGGCCCATGTAAAGAGTCTGGAGCAGTATGAGGCGATGTATCGCCGCAGCGTCGAACAGCCGGAGGAGTTCTGGGCAGAGGCCGCAGCAGAGCTGGAGTGGTTCGCTCCGTGGAACAAGGTCCTCGACGGTGAAGGCAAGGATGCGAAGTGGTTTGTCGGGGGCAAGCTCAACCTCTCGCACAACTGCGTTGACCGCCACGCCCTGGGAGCACGCAAGGACAAGATTGCGCTGCTTTGGGAGGGCGAGCCCGGCGAGGTGCGGCGGCTGACCTATGGCGATCTGCACGAGCAGGTGCAGCGTTTTGCGAATGTGCTGAAGGGGCTGGGCGTCAAGCGCGGCGACCGCGTTGCCATCTACATGGGCATGTGTCCGGAGCTTGCGATTGCGCTGCTGGGATGCGCGCGCATCGGCGCGATTCATTCGGTGATCTTCGGCGGATTTGCCGCTCACGCCATTGTGGACCGCGTGAATGACTCGCAATGCGTCGCCGTAGTGACGCAGGACGCGAGTTATCGCCGTGGGGGCGAAGTGAAGCTGAAGGCGATTGTCGACGAGGCGCTGGAGAATTGCCCTTCCGTGAAGAACGTTGTGGTGTATCGGCGTTCGGGCTCCGAGATCAAGATGAAGGAAGGCCGCGATATCTGGTGGGATGAGGCTATGCTGCAGACCGGGAAGGAGTGCGCGCCGGAGTGGATGGACGCCGAAGACCCACTGTATCTGCTGTACACCTCAGGAACGACGGGCAAGCCCAAGGGACTCGTGCATACGACCGGCGGCTACTCGGTTCAGACATACCTCACCAGCAAGTACGTCTTCGATCTGCGTGAGGAAGACGTCTACTGGTGCACAGCAGACATTGGTTGGGTAACAGGACATAGCTATGTGGTCTATGGTCCATTGCAGTGTGGCGCGACGGTGATGATGTATGAGGGCGCGCCGAACTGGCCGGAGAACGACCGCTTCTGGAAGATCATCGACGACCATAAGGTAACAGTCTTCTATACTGCGCCGACAGCAATTCGCGCATTTACGAAATGGGGAAATGAGTGGGTCGAGAAGCACTCGCTCGATTCGCTGCGGCTGCTGGGAACGGTGGGCGAGCCGATCAATCCCGAGTCGTGGATGTGGTATCACCGCGAGATTGGCAAGGAACGTTGCCCAATTGTCGATACATGGTGGCAGACGGAGACAGGTGCGATCATGATCGCACCGATTCCGGGTGCTGTACCTGCGAAGCCGGGTTCGGCGACGAGGCCGTTCTTTGGGATTGTTCCTGAAGTGGTTACAAAAGAGGGCGAGCCGGTTCCCGACGGACAAGGCGGCCTTCTGGTGATTCGCAAGCCATGGCCTTCGATGGCACGCACCATCTATGGCGATCCGAAGCGTTACGAAGAGGCATACTGGAGCGAGATTCCCGGAAGCTACTTCACCGGCGACGGTGCGCGGCGCGATGCCGATGGCTACTTCTGGTTGATGGGGCGCGTGGATGATGTCATCAATGTCAGCGGACACCGGCTGGGAACGATGGAGGTGGAATCGGCTTTGGTGGCGCACCCCAAGGTGGCTGAGGCCGCGGTGGTGGGCCGTCCCCATGAGATGAAGGGGCAGGCCATTGCTGCGTTCGTCACGCTCGAGTCCGGCTACGAAGCCAGCGAAGAGCTGAGGCAGGAGCTGCGCCAGTGGGTCGCCCAAGAGATCGGCGCGCTGGCTCGGCCCGAAGATCTGCGGTTTACGGATTCGCTGCCCAAGACGCGGAGCGGCAAGATCATGCGGCGGCTGTTGCGTGAACTGGCGACGACCGGTGAGGTGAAAGGCGATACGACCACGCTCGAAGACTTCGCCGTGATTGCGAAGCTGCGTGAAGAGGAAGAGTGAGATCTCTCTCCTTACCGCTTAGAGAAGATTGTTTGCTGGCTGAGTAGGCAGGGTGAAGTGAAAGGTTGTGCCTCTGACGGCATTACTGGTGGCCCAGATGCCGCCTCCATGCTGAGTCACGATGCTACGACAGATCGCCAGCCCGAGGCCCGTGCCTCCCAGCGCGCGCGAGTCCGACGCGTCTACCTGATGGAAGCGCTCGAAGATGGTCTCCAGCTTGTCGGCGGGAACACCGCGGCCCTGATCGCTGATCTCGATGATGGCTTCATTCTCGTCGAGGTTGCGCGCGGTCAGGTGGATCGCGCCGCCGGGATAGGAGAATTTGATGGCATTCGAGATGAGGTTATTGAAGGCTTGAAGGATGCGGTCGGGATCGGCCCAGACGCTGACGCCACTTGCGTCGAACGAAATGTCAACCTCCGGCTTCGGAATCTCCGCCTGTTGAATGCTGGCCGCACGCCGCATCAATTCCTCGATATCGCACATCACGCGTTGCAACTCGTCTTTACCGCTGCCGATGCGTTCCAGATCGAGGATGTCGTTAACCAGCCGGATGAGGCGGTCTGAGTTGTTGATGGCGATGTCGAGCATCTGTTGCGCTTTTTCCGGACGCTCGGAGAGTACATCCGCATGCAGCAGTCCCAGAGCTCCGCGAATGGAGGTGAGCGGTGTTCGCAGCTCGTGAGAGACGGTGGAGATGAACTCGTCTTTCATGCGGTTCAGGGCATGACGCTCCGTGGTATCGGTAAAGGCGACGACGACGCCGATGGCCTTTACCTTGCCGCGGTCAAGCATCTGCGAATCGAGCTGGGGGCGGGCGACATAGTCGACAGGGAAGCAGGTGCCGTCCTTGCGCCAGAAGACCTCGTCGGAGACGCGCACCGTATCGAAGAGGGAGAGACTCTTGCGGATAGGCGATTCTTCGCTGGGATAGGACGTGCCGTCGACGCGGGTGTGATGAATCAGCTCGTGCATCCTGCGACCCAGAATCTCGCTTTGCCGGTAGCCCAGCATTTGGGCGGCTGCGGGATTGACGATCGTCACCCTGCCTTCGAGGTCGAGACCGTAGATGCCGTCGCCCACCGACTCGAGAATGGAATCGGATTGATTCGTGAGGGTGCGGAGGCGGCCTTCGGCTCTGATCTGCTCGCTGATATCCACGCCGAAGCCCAGGACGTAGGGCGCGCGGCCCGGCGAAAGGATGAGCTTGTTGCGATAGGCCACGACGCGGGTTTCGCCATCGGTATGGGCGAGATGCAGAAACCCCTGGGCCTCGCCGCTCTGGGCGATCAGTTCGAGATAATCCTTGAGCAGGGGCTTGCGGTCGAGAACGATGAACTCTTCAAGGGAATGGCCGATCATCTCAGCTACAGTTCGCCCGATGGTCTGTGCGCCATGGGAGTTGACGGAGAGCAGCATACCGCGCAGGTCGTGCGTACAGACCATGCCGAGAGAGCCTTCGATGAGCAGGCGATAACGGGATTCACTCTCGCGCAGCGTCGCTTCGGCCGCGCGCTGCGTGGTGACATCGATGCCCGTGGCAATGATGAAGGTGATCTGGCCCTGTGCGTCGCGCAGAGCGGTGGCCGTCCATGCAATGCGACGAAGGCTGCCATCGCGATGCAGCCATTGGTTCTCATAGGCGGCGGGGAGATCGCCGGACCGCAGCCGCTCGAAGTCTTCAATCGCTTCGGGAATCTCCTGGCGGGGAATCAGTTTGTCCCAGGGATAGCGCCCGACCAGCGTGGTGAAGTCATAGCCCGAGGCGGTCTCGCAGGCGCGGTTGAAGCGGACGATGCGGCCCGCGGGATCGAAGACCGCGACCAGCGCACCGACAGTATCAAGCACTGCCGAGACGAAGTTGCGCTCGACCGTCAGGGCCGATTCGACGCGTTGGCGGTAGCGCGCCGCGCGGTCGATCTGGCGAATCCGGCTGCTGAGCTCAAGCCGGGTGATGACCTGTCGCGCGAGAATGGCCAGCGCCGACGATTGCTCCGGGGTGAGCGTGCGGACAGGGAAGTCAAGGACGAACAGCGCCCCGAGATTGACGCCGCCCGGCGTAATCAGGGGAACTCCCGCATAGAAGCGATAGTGGCGGCCTTCGAGAAGGATGCCATCGGGCGTGTAGTTAGGATCGGCACGCGCATCGCGAATCTCATAAAGGGTATCGCCGAGAATGGTCGTCTCGCAGGGCAGGCTGCCCAACGCTACATCCGGTGCCTTCGCCCCGAAGCGCGACTTCAGCCAGATGCGGTCATTGCCGATGAGTGAGACTGCCGCGACAGGCGCGTTGCACACCTGCGCGGTCAGCCGGGTAATGTCATCGAGAATTGGGTCCGGCGCAGAGTTGAGCACCTCATATTGATTGAGGGCCTCGATTCGCAGGACTTCGTCTTTGACATGGAGAGCATTCATCTAGCCTCTCGATGGTAGGGGATGGCATAAGTGCTGACACTGCTACTTTTGGGGTAGCGAAGCCGTTACGGCTTGGGCAGCGTACAGCATTCCCCCGCGCCCGCGGGCTCGTCGGAGCTCGCATCCATTGCGACCTTCCAGCTTCCATCGGTGACCTTTTTCCACACCGTAAAGTACCGTCCGGAGATGACCACGGGCTGGCCATTCTTATCCTTGGAGCGGCCCTCGTAGTGTCCCCAGGTGAAGCCCATGTCGTTTGACGGGCCCATTTGGGCACCTTGCGGAGTCCAGCTGAGTTGATAGGTCTTGGGGTCCCATTGAGCCTGTGCCGCAATGGCGGCGCGGCCCATGACGGCAGGCTTGCCATTGTTAAGAGTCACAGCATCATCGGCGAACCAGCTGGCGAATGCCTTACCGCCGCCCTCTGCAACTGATTTTCCGAATTTTCCGTCCAGTTCCAGCAGCAGAATGACGCCCGGGGAGAGGGTCGGCTGGACGAGCGGGCTGATAAGCGTAGGGGACTGCTTCGCCAGGTTGTCGAACCCCGAGGTAGAGTCCGGACCCGTCTGGGCCGCGAGTGGAAGCGCGGCAACCGCGCACAGGACGAAAACGATTCCAGAACTAAAAAAGCGCTGCATACAGGCTATGCTACCAGCGGAATACGCGAGGGGTGAGCGTGTGAGCCCACGCCACGATGAAGTAGCTGAAGGACCGGTGTCAAAGCCGAGACAGCCGCCTTGAGCCGGATGGGGAGACGACGATTTGGATTCGCGAACCGGCCCTGAGCTACATGGCAGGGGGATGGTGAGGATCGATATGTTTGGTGTCTGGCTGGGTAGAGTTGAGGCCTTTGTTTCCGGACGGGTTGACCGAGTCGCGCAGCTCTTTGGACGGCTTGAAGAAGGGGACGCGCTTTGCCGGCACCTCTACCTTCTCTCCGGTCTTTGGATTACGTCCGGTGCGCGCATTGCGCTGGCGGGTGCGAAAGCTGCCAAAGCCACGAATCTCGATCTTGTCGCCTGACTTGAGAGCGCCGATGACGGCCTCGAAGAGGGTATCAACGATGACCTCTCCGTCGCGGCGGGTGAGGTCGCCCAGGGCGGTCACTTTGTCTACGAGGTCTGCTTTGGTCATGAGCGGGTTCCTTTCGTACTTGGGAGGGCCATAAGTTGTGATGCTGATTTCTCGAATTGAGTAGGATGCAAATACTCATTGTCGTTGATTGTAGACGGGATGGAGGCAATTCGCTCCCTAAATCTCACCCAAAAATCGCTGACGCAGTCTGAAAGAATTGAGATGCGCAAACCACCCCATTCGTCACGTGGAAGTCCGAAAAAGCCCCGATTTTCTTCTCGGAGCCTTCCAGTATTCCGCAAGGGACCTCCTGCAAAGGCGGCAGGGCAGTCTGTTACTTCCACATAAAGTAGAAGCCAGGGGAGTGGTTCAGCAGTTGCCCAGGGTTGGAAAACAGGTCATTGGCGTCCCCGGTGAGCAAAGCCAGCAGCCCGCCTTTATTTTTTGGCGAGCGGACGATATTCGGCTCGCCCGAGATTCCAACCCCGCGGGCGGTGTCGATCAGCGCGCTGCGAAATCCTCCCACTTTGTCGATGAGGCCCAGCGGAAGCGCCTGTTCGCCGGTCCAGACCTGCCCGGTGGCGAGCGGCTTGATCTTGTTGTCGGTGGTATGACGACCGGTGGCGACGTCGTGGATGAACTGCCCGTACATGTTGTCGACCAGCGACTGGAAGTAGGCCTGCTCCTTTGGCGTGGCGTCGCGGCTGGGGTCGCCAGCATCTTTCAGCTCTCCGGCGTGGATGACGACGCTCTTCAGCTTCGCCCAGTGCATCAGGTCGCCATAGTTGGTCCACTCCATGATGACGCCGATGGAGCCGACAACAGACGCGTCATTGGCATAGATCTTGTCGCAGCCGCTGGCGATGTAATACGCCCCTGAAGCCCCCACCGACTCGACCGAGGCGATGATCTTCTTGTGGTCTTCCTTCCGGACGCGAAGTACCTCGTGATAGATCTCCTGCGAGGCTGCAGCCCCGCCGCCGGGAGAGTTGATATGCAGGATGATGGCTTTGACCGAGGAGTCCTCGCCGAACTTGCGAAGCTGGGTGTCGATATCGTCCGGCGACAGGATGACGCCGTTAATGTCGATGACAGCGATGCGGCTGCCGCCTCCCAGGTCGAGTCCCGCTGTTCCCGTCGCCGAGCGCACCGTCATCCAGACCATGAAGGTGAACAGCAGAACCACGGCGGCAAGCGAGCCGGCGATGATGCCGATGTAGAACCAGGGCGAACGTCTCCGCGGAGGAGGATATGGCATAGGATAGCCTTGAAACGGTGTGGGATAGGGCTGAGGCTGGGCGGCCGTATAGGGAGGGGGAGGAGGCGGTGGCTGAGGTACAAAATCTTCCGGCATGGTGAGGAGTGTAGCAAAGACTCATGGCTTGCCGTATGCCGGCTAAAAAACCCCTTCGGGGTTTGTAGGATCTGCGTCCTAAAAGGTTGCCCGCGCGTCTAAATATTGCAGTATGATGAACGACGGTAGTTTCGATTGCTCCCCATTGACTTTTGCGCAGGTAATCCCGGTTCGGTTGAAAGTTCGGTAGTCAGATGTCGCATCCTCAGCTAAGTATTGTTATACCGGCCTATAACGAGGGAGCGCGCATCGAGGCCGCTCTTGAACGAGTGACCTCCTGTATCGCAACGCGAGGATGGGACGCAGAAATTCTGGTTGTCGACGACGGCTCGAAGGACAATACCGCGGCGATCGTGCAGCGCTGGATGGAGAGCTATCCGCGCCTCCACCTGATCCAGAATCCCGGCAACAAGGGCAAGGGATACTCCGTTCGCAATGGTCTGTTACAGGCCGCAGGCGAAATCGTGATGTTCACGGATGCCGATCTCTCGGCCCCCATGGAAGAGGCGGAGCGCCTGATGGCCGCTCTGGCTGACGGTGCCGATGTCGCTATCGGCTCGCGCTGGATGGACCGGACGCGACAGACGATCCATCAGCCGCTCTATCGCCAGTTCTTCGGACGATGTTTCAACTGGGTGACTCGCGCTGTGATGGGGCTGCCCTTCAAAGATACCCAGTGCGGCTTCAAAGCCTTCCGGCGGCCCGCCGCACAGACGATCTTCCGCCTGCAGACCATCGAGCGATGGGGCTTCGATCCCGAGATCCTCTTCATTGCCCGCAAATTGAAGTATGTCGTGCGCGAGGTTCCGGTCACCTGGGGCCATGACGAACGCAGCCGCATGAGCTATCTCAAAGATGGCCTCAAGATGCTGGAAGATATGGCAAAAATTCGCGCGAACTCGATTGCTGGCCGCTACGACGAGGCCATCGCTGCCATGAAGGACACCAGCACGATGGTCACCGCTCCGGTGGAGCATGTGACGAAAGTGGGCGCTGAAGTCCGCTAGCAGATTCGGTTCCCGGCCGCACACCACATGCACAATTCCCAGTCAAGTAGACTGGCAGTACAGGTAGTGCCCGACGCGCTCTTCCTCATCCCGGTGACGCGAAGGTTGTATCGGGCTGTCCGTATCGTGGGACAGACCTCCGCGAATTCTCTTGCTACCTTGGTATTCGATCCACTTGATTCGCTCCTTTTCGCTCGTTGTGAGCCTTGAATAACTATGTATTGACCAAGGAGCTGTATGCGTTTTCAGATCTCCCTTCGCGGGATTGCCGTGACATTTGTAAGTCTTGTTCTGGCAGGTTGCGGATCAGGAGGAGTACTTCCCGGGACCGCTGGAACTGGCTCAACGGCTGGCACGGGTTCCACCGCTGCAACAGGTTCCGGCACAGGCACAGGTTCAGGCTCTTCCACCGGTTCCGGCAGCACTTCCGGAACGGGTTCAGGCTCAAGCAGCGGCAGTTCAGCCATTGTGCTCTCCGGCCTGGTGCATAGCGGATCAAAGTCCATCTCCGGGGCCTCGGTCGATCTCTACGCAGCAGGTACTTCTGGCTACGGCACCGGAGCAGTCTCTCTGTTGAGCGGATCCGTCACTACCGACACCGATGGAAAATTCAGCATGGCTGGCAGCTCCGCCTGCCCGTCGGCAAATGCACAGGTTTACGTCGTGGCCAAAGGCGGCGATGCAGGCGCGGGCGATAACAGCAGCGCCGTCCTGATGGCGGCCCTGGGCGATTGCAGCGATCTGGGCAGCGACGCGGTCGCCGATGTCAGCGAAGTCTCATCGGTAGCTTCGGTCTATGCGCTTTCGCAGTTCATGAAGCAGGGAACGACCGCGGTAGGCACCAGCAGCACGAATGTCCGCGGTCTGTTGAATGCCTTCGCGACGGTGAACAATCTGATCGACCCGGCGAAGGGCACCGCCCGTGCGACGACCCCTGCCGGAAACGGTACCGTGCCGCAGACGACGATCAACGCGCTGGCCAATATCATGGCAGCCTGCGTTATGACCAAGGGCAATGGAGCCTGCTCGCAACTGCTTTCGCTGGCGACGCCTCCAGGGGGCACGGCTCCTACGGATACGCTGTCGGCGCTGCTCGACATCGCGCTCAACCCCGGTAACAACGTAGCGAAGCTCTCCGCGCTTCAACCCGCGACGAAAGTCTTTCAGCCTGCACTCGCAGGCGCGCCCTCCGACTGGACGCTCAGCATCGAGTACACCGGCGGCGGCCTCAATCTGCCGCAGCTTCTGGCCGTCGACGGCTCCGGCAATATCTGGGTGCCAAACTCAGGAGGTTATCCGGGAACGCTGAGCGAATTCAGCCGGACAGGCGAACCGCTCTCTGGAGCCAAGGGCTTCATGGGCGGTGGCCTGAATGAGCCTTTCGCCGTAGCCGTGGACACCTCCGGAAATATCTGGAGCGCCAATTATGGCGGCGGGGTCAGCGAACATACCTCAGCCGGGACGCCGCTTTCAGGCACCTTGGGCTTCACCGCTACAGGCTTGTCGAATCCGGTTGCACTGGCCCTCGACTCGGCGGGAGACATCTTCACCGCGAACTCCAACAACTCGGTGACCAAGCTCAACTCCGCTGGAAGAATGGTCGCGCAGGTTGCCACGGGCGACCTCGACAATCCTTATGCCGTAGCGATCGACGCCGCGCAGAACATTTGGGTCGCCAACTACGGGTCGAGCAACAGCGTATCGAAGTTCACCAACAGCGGGGCTAGTCCTGCAAACTTTACCGGCAACATGTCCGAGCCTGCGGGGGTCGCCATCGACAGGAACGGGAACGCCTGGGTAGCAAACTTCAATCGCGCCTCGGTCAGTGAACTCAGCAGTACCGGGTCGCTGCTCTCAGGCGGCTCCGGCTTCGCCACCTCGGCTGGCATTAGCTCGGTGGCCGTCGACGGAGACAATACCATCTGGACGGCAAACACCGACGGTTCCATCAGCCGCCTGTCATCGTCTGGAGCGAGTATCTCGCCGGTCAAGACAGGTTATGTCTCGGCCGCGGCAACGGCCGAGGTAGGCCTTGCGCTCGACGCCTCGGGAAATGTCTGGACATCGGACTACAACTTCGGCTTTGGCAACAGCAGCATCTTCGAATACATCGGTGCGGCTGCGCCCACGGTGACGCCGCTGCAACTCGCAGTCAAGAACAAGACCATAGGCACGCGGCCCTAAGCAGTTTCTCCCTAAAGCGAGCGGCATGGGACAATAACCCTTATTGCCCGGGGGGTCCGCCGTTGCTGCGATCTGCGCTGATTGCTTTGTCTCAAAACAAGAGGCTGCGGGCCTTCTCCGAGCGTTCCACAATGGGCCGCAGGCTCTCCGGAAGATTCATCGCCGGCATGACCGTCAGCGACGCGCTCGCCGCCTGCCAGCACGTAAACGGCGAGGGCATCGCGGTCAGCCTCGATTCGCTGGGCGAGAGCGTGACCGTCGAGGCCGAGGCCCGCGCCTCAGCCGCCATCTATCATCAGCTCCTCGATGCGGTCCACCAGCGTGGACTCAACGCCAATGTAAGCGTCAAGCTCTCCCAGATGGGCATGGACTTCGATCCGGCGCTGGCCGAACGCGTCGTGGGCGAGATCGTGGAGCACGCCGCTGCTGCCGGATCTTTTGTCCGCATCGACATGGAATCGTCGGCCTACACGGAGGCCACCATCGCCATCACCGAGCGGCTCGCAGCACGGTATCCCGGACGGGTGGGCGCCGTGTTGCAGGCATATCTCTACCGCACAGCCGAAGACACCGAGCGGCTGTTGGGGCAGGGAATTCGCATTCGCCTGTGCAAGGGCGCTTATAAGGAGGGGCCGGACGTCGCCTTTGCCGCCAAGGCAGAGGTCGATGCCAACTACGTTAGCCTGATGAAGCGGATGGTCACGTTCTCGCAGGAGGGCAAAGGCGTCTTTTGCGGAATCGCGACCCACGACGAGACCATCATCGAGGAGCTGCTGGCCTTCGTTCGCTCCAACAAGTTGCCGCAAAGCGCCTTCGAGTTCCAGATGCTCTACGGAATACGACGCGACCTGCAACGCCAGTTGGCCGCCGACGGATTCGGCGTTCGCGTCTACATCCCATTCGGCTCGGAGTGGTACCCCTACTTCATGCGCAGACTGGCCGAGCGTCCCGCCAATCTCCTCTTCCTGCTCCAGAACTTTTTGAGGAAGTAGGAAATGAAGCGGCGGCGCATTTTGCTGATCGGGCAAATGCCGCGATGGTGCAGGGCAAAACTTCTCCGGTCAGCGCCAACTGCGCAGTCTCTGCCAGCCAGGACAAAGCCCCCGGTCTGGGGTCTGGAGACCGCCGCAAAGAGTAGGGCTGAAAGTCCTGTCTACCTGTTCACCACGTCCGTATCCCCGGCGAATACGCTCTGAAACCCCAAAAACATCAGTAAAATTACGTGTCAAGCCCCGAAATCATCTAACCGCAACAAAACAAAGTACATAGCAGTTGTGGGTTAGTTCTGGTCAATTCGTTACAATTAAAAAGGATCAATAGAACGTAAAGGCCCTGGTTTGGATCAAGTGGAATATCTTGCTCCTAACTATATTATCAACAATACTTTAAAGTAAAGTGTCTGGAATGAATACTTTGCAAATTAAGTCTTTTCAATAGAAGACTTTAGCGGTCTAGTAGGGGGAGTGCAGGTCATCGTGGAGGCTCAGTCGGCAGCAACGGCGCGACATCGAGCAACTGACCCAGCGTGCCCCGTTCCTGCGGAGAAAACTGATTGCGGAAGCGTTCTGAGTTAAGCAGCGACTGACGCTGCGACGGAGGCATCGCTCGCATATCGCGAAAGGCGCGGGCAACCATGCGGCGGCGGTCTATGGGAAGAGCTCCGAGCTGTTGCATGGCTCCGCGGAGCTGCTGCCGCTGGGGCAGGGTGAGACGCTCAATGGCTTCGTTGCGCTCGATCAAACGGCGGCGCTGCTCGGGAGGCATACCGTTGAGTTGACTCAGCCGGTTGCGCAGATGCTCCTGGGTCTGCGGCGGCAACTGGCGAAAACCTGGCTCATTGTTCAAAGCTCGCTGCTGTTGTTCCGGAGTCATGTTGCTGTGGCTGTTCATCCACTGTTCGAGATGCTCGCGATTCTGCCCTCGCGGCCCCTGACGTCCCGAGAACGAGCGCATCTCTCGTCGCTGCCCGTCGCCACCAAATCCCCGGTGTCCGCCGCCGGGTTGCCTCGCGAAGGCCGCAGAGCCAGTCGCGAGCACCAGAACAGCGAGCGCTGACTGGAGCACCTGTCGAAATTTGGCTGAAAGAAACATGGAATGCAGGTCCGCGGCGTTGATGGGTTGGTGAAACAATATTCTAGTCTGAAATCGTTACTCGCCTACTGTATCTCATTCATAATAAACATCGATTGTTGCTAGCTGCTGGGAAGAGCCGGAGAGTTGTCATTGCTCGAGTTGTCATCCTGGAGCAGCAGATTCATCGTCTGTAGAGCCTGATCGTTCTTGTCGAGAATCTGCAGGTCATTCACGGTGGCAGAGATCTGTGTCTTGGCCGGATGCGGGAAGCCGGAGATATCGGCGAAGGTTCCGCCGGCGATCAAAAGGGCAACGGCAAGGCTGCCGGCTAGAGCAGGACGGAACTGGCGGCCGGTGTTGAACAGGAGGCGGCTTCGTATCCGCTCGAACCATCCGGCGACGGGCAGCTCCTGCTCTTCACGCAGACGAACGGCAAGCTTTTGGTCGAAGTAGAGAGACGGCTCCGGCGCCTGCCAGCTATCGAGCAGGGCAAACGTGGCCTCCAGGGACTGGAACTCCTGAATGCAGGCGGAGCAGGACTTCATATGCTCGCGGGCGGCAGCGTTGGACGTTGCGGCCGGGGTAAGCAAAAGTTCCGGAAGAGCGGATTGGCAATCGTGGCAGGTCATGTGGATCCTTTCCAGCTGTTGTTGAGCGCGTCGAGTCAGTGTCATGCGCGCTTGTCGTTCCATGAGCTAAATAAAAGACTTCAGTTTGTCCCGCAACGTTTGGTACGCGCGGAAGAGTAGAGATTTTGTGGCGGACTCGCTTAATTTGAGCACGTCACCGATTTGCTTGTAATCCATGCCTTCGTACTTGTGCATCAGGACGGCCATGCGCTGCCGTTCCG
>NZ_DATKQC010000317.1:0-9476 GCF_035532915.1 Edaphobacter sp. | reverse complement strand
ATCCAGCGGTAGAGCGATCTCCGCAACACGAAGTAGAAAGCTGCTCCGAGGAATCGTTCCTGCTTTTCGAGCGCCTCCAGCGCAGCGCCGATCTTCAGGAAGCCGCAGGCCTGGAGCTCGAACGCGGCCATCAGCTTGCCGGCGCCAAGAGCTCCGCCGCGCCAATATCCCGTCCCAAGGTCGTCCCTGACTTCAAAGCAATAGTCGACCTTGCCTTCGAGTGCGCTGCCAGCGAACTCCTCAATCAGCTTCTGGATGGCGCTTCGCGCGAAGACCACGGCGGCCCTGCCGCTTCTTTGCCAAAGCTTCGCGTCGGCGAGTTTCCGCTCCACCAGCGCCAGGCACAGTCGGTAGAGGCGCTCGCCATTTGTCTCCAGGCGATAGTTTGCAGGGGTGCGACGGAAACACGGAAGTGTTTCACCGCAACCCTGCCCCAGCAGAGCTACATCAGCGGTGTCAGCAGTTCGCTCGGTGCTTCGAGAACCGGCATCGTGCCGGACGACGATCTCCTGGCCGCTTCCGCGACGGCGTGCGCCAGGCTTTGTGACTCTTCGCATTTCAAATGCCTCGCGACGAGCCGGTCGGCTCTTTTGGGTGGCTTGCACTCAAGCCGACGGAGTTCCGCGAGCAGCTGGGTCTGATCGGCTTTGCTGTTCTTCATGATGTGCCGCCTTGTTGCGATGATTCGGATAGCGATCAACTCCTTGCATAGCAGGCGCCGAACAGGGCGCGGGAGGAGATTGCAACGGGACACTGCTTGGAGTCTCAGGATCAGCCCTTGCTGCCGATGGCCCGGCTGAACGTGTAGCGGAGGGCAGCTCCGGTGTCCTCCGGCCCCGCCAGTGTCGCCGTGGCAATTTCGGGGTAGGACGGCGTCAGCAATTCTCTAACTTCCTCTACGCTCAAGTTGGGCGCCGGATCGGGGATGCGGGTTCCGTTGTAGAAGAACTCGCGGTGCAGGGCTTTAACTGTCAGACTGCTCATAAATCGACGTCTCCTTGGCGGATTTGTGTTGCACATGGAATGTGGGGCGCGCGGGGTGCAGGTGAGACGCAGCCCTGCGTCCGGCCTACGTCGCGGACCAATTACGGAAGCGGCCTGAGCGTACTTTTTGCCACGTACCCAAGGGACGGCGTACCAGGCAAGATGGCCAATCATCGGGATGGTCGTCACCGCGCAGTTGGCGATTTAGGGAGAATGCAGAATTCCTCCCGGCGACATCGGCGTTTTTCGGGATTTATCATAGGCCGTTCTTCGGTTGAGGTGCACGAACGCTGGCCGGGCATGCGGGCGAGCGTCTCCCAGCGATAAAATATGTGCAAACCTCGTCCGCTCGTATCATGAAGAACGGAGGCCCAGCCTGGAGGGGTTCACCACGCCGGATCAAGACGCCCTATATGCGTGCCTACTGCGCAGAAGCGAGAAGCTTGCTCGGATCTATCGTGGCGGGTTGGCTGTCTTGGCGGACGAGAACAACCCGTGCCGCTATGAGCTCGCGGCACACAGTATCCGCGAACTCATCGAAAAGTCGCCGCTACTCACTAACAGCCAAGCCTTCGCAAGCGGCGACTCGATCGCAAACCGGCTAACTCCCATAAAGAGGGTGTTTTCGGTGATCGCGGGTATCCAAAAAATCAGCGAGGATATCAACTTGGAATCGATAGCCGCTCCAGTGCGGGGTCTGCTTGGGGAGCTGGAAAAATTCTTCCAATGGCAAGAGCTCAATCGGCCTGCACGTGCCAAGATGATCGCTCGGCACCTAAGTGAACTTTCTGGTGCGGGACCCGCGCCGCCAGTTGACCTCTTCGAAGAAGAGGTTTTCGGCTGGAGGGCCGCTGATGATTACTTCAAGAAGGTCGCACACAATGGCGTGGAGAATTTGGATTGTGACGAGTTCCTGAGGCGGATGAGCTTTATCGAGAATTCACTCCTTAGGCGGCTCCGTCCGCGCTCAGTCGAGCAGCTCGGCGAACTAGATGCCCTGATTCGGGAGGCCGAAAATGCTTAGCGACACGATTGTTGATCGGGCGTTGGTGCTCGTTGCAGAGGGTGGTGGGAACTATGAATACTTCTTTTCTCAGCTGAAAACGCCGGATTGGATAGCCCCACTGAATGAGCGTGGACGATTCTCTCATCCGCCCGATGCGATTTCGGAAGGCGGTTATATTCGGTTTCCAGGCTGGCCCGAGGGCGAGTACCTTCTGCGAATGGCCGCTCAAGCCCCAAACGATGTCTTCGGTGTGCTCACGGCGGAATGCTTTGCGAGCAGCAATAATGTGGTGCACGAAATCCTCGTGGGCATCGCAGCCAAGTTGCCCGCTAAGCTCTCGGCAGATGTCGCGCTTCAGGAGGCGCAGTGGGTCTCAAGACAGGGAGTGCTGTACGGCCTCTACCCTGAGAAGGCTGCCGGGCTGATTTCTCATCTTGCTGGGAATAACGAAGCGGAGGCCGCCGTCGCCCTTCTCGGCGAGATTCTCGACGTGCATCGTCCGCCGGAGCGCGATGAGCCAGAGATTCAGATCGAAGGCCGACGCGTGCGCTGGGGCGTTGATCCGATAGGCAAGGCTGCATTCTGGGACATTCAGCAGGTCGTGAACATCGTCGCCGAACCCCTTGCCGAAACCGCACCAGAGCTGTTTCTTTCGGTTATCTCGAAAACATTGGATAAGGCGATCACGATACACGACAATGGTCGCGGAAACGTCGAGGACTTCTCGACGATTTGGAGGCCTCACATCGCCTATGGCGACAATCTGGACCGCCTTGGCGTTTCGACAGAGAACCTTCAAGTCGCAACCCGGCTCGTTGCCGAACGAAGGAATGACGGATTCGATATCGCGCGCCGCGTGTTTCGAAGGTACGAATGGCCAATATTCAGACGCTTCGAGGCTTACGCTTTTTTAGTTTCTGCTTCTGTCCCCTCTGAGATAGCGGAAGAAGTATTGATCGACCCATCCAGATATGTCGACGCGACTGCGAATCCAGAGTTCAACGAGCTTCTAGGAAAATGGTTTGGGCGGGTCGGCAATCAAACCAGACGACTGGTATTTGAGTTGATCGACGCTGGTCCCGATCTTGATCGGTATTCCCAATATCTGGAAAAACAAGAGGCACAGGGGAACAGAGCTGAGTCCGAGACGTGGCTGCGCGAGGAATGGCAATTGCGGTGGCTGACGGCGATTGCGGAGAATTTAGACGACTCTCGTAAAGAGAAACTCGCTAGGCTGGCTGCGAAGTATGGGCCACCGAGCCCCCCCTCCGAGATTCGAGGCGGAGCGGTCGGACATTATACGGACGTAACCGACGACAATCTTCGCAAGCTCGCCGTAGGCGATCTCGTGCAATTCCTCAAGAACTGGACTCCGCCGCCCGTGACCGATCCCTACTCCCCGAGTCGTGCAGGCTTGGCGGAAGTGTTGGGCCGTTGGCTCGCGGACACCCCCTCATATTTTTCGGACATCCTGGAAAGTTTCCAGGACCGCGGACTGCACCCAACCTATCTCCGAACAATACTGGACGGATTCACAACTGCCCTAAAAACTGAAAAGCAGTTCAACATTTTCTCTGTGGTGAGGACAATAATTTGGGTTCTGCAGAACACGGAGGCTGGTCCACGTGAGGAGTTCAGGTGGGAAGAGGATCCCGGCTGGAGTTGGACCTATATGTCCTCAGCGCGGTTTCTGACGGAGCTTTTTTTACACCCCGAACGCCTCAAGGTGGAAAGGCGCGATGAGATCTGGCCAGCCCTCCAGCTTATAGCCGACGTGAAATCTCCCACTTCCGAGGACGAGAGAGAGTATCGAACGAAGATGGATTTCGGGATGTTGGCTCTCAACAGCACGCGGCCAGTGGGCTTGGAGGCGGTCATGCGGTATTGCCGCTGGCTCAAGCTCGCTGGAGTTGAGGTTAGCGCGGCGACCTTACCCGCAGCTTTTGAGTTGCTTGGTCAACATCTTGATCCGGCTGTGGACGATTCGGTCGCCGTGCGCGAGATGTACGGAATGCAGTTCAAGCTACTTGCGTGGCTCGATAGGGAGTGGTTTGAGTCGCAGCTCCCCGCGCTCTTTCCAGGAAAGCCCTACAAGGTGCTTGATAAGTTCGCGTGGAACTCGTTCCTGCGCTTTAGTGGTCCGATAGCTACAATGCTTCCCGCGATGCGATTCAGATATGAGAGAGCGATCAACGGCCTCGACGCTACGGCAGCTACGGTAAGTGACGCGGAACGATCTCTGGGGAACCACTTGACGCGCTTTGTCGCGGCCGGGAGCATCGGACTAGATGATCCCCTGCTAGTACAGTTCTTCTCGAAGGCAAGTCACGCGCTCAGGGCTCAGGCCGTCGGCGATGTGGGCTGGCATCTCGGTAGGCAGGCGGAAGAAATTGAGCCGGTTGTACGTGATCGGCTGATGGCTTTCTGGGCCTCTCGGCTTTCGGCGTGTCTGCTGGAGGGGTCAGCGGCCAAGGAGGAGGCGGGGGCATTCGGATGGTGGCTCCAAAGCAAAAAGTTCCCGGACCCTTGGGTGGTGGAACAGGCGACGGAGGTGGTAGACAAGTTTCGCGACCTACACCCAGATTTCGCCGTGATCCAGCGCTTCGCAGCATTGTCAGATGCCTATCCCTTCGAGGCGGTACATTGCCTCGGAGTTGTCTTTGAGGAGGACCGCGAGGGCTGGGCTATCCACGGTTGGGGGGACAGCGTGACTGCGATTCTCGAGAGTGCACTTCATGCTGGCGCAAAGAGCCGTGACGAAGCCGTACGTGTTATTAACCTTCTCGTCGCGCGAGGGAATCGAGGATACCGACGTCTGCTCGATGAATAGGCTTGGCGTGTGGCCGAGCCGTGGGTGCCGGCTTTCTGAAGTTGTGCAGCCAATTTATCGGGGCGCTTCAGTCTGAGATTCGAGTGCAGTCGGATCGGTAACGTTAAGTCTTAGTGCAAGTCTTAGTGCTGTATCTGGAGCGCCCCGCGACGCAACAGTGCGCAGTTGCATGGTCTTGAGGGGCGCTTCTGATACAGCGACTTGAAGGAAGCCGCCCTCATGGAAGCCTATGTACTTTGAATGGGCCTGAGCGGGTGCAGAGGCGTCAGGAACAGGCCGAGTTGGGTGGGATCCGTTTGTCTGATGGCGGGGTGGAGCAGCGCAGCGGCTCGCCGCGGCCTGATGTGGAGGCTGGAGAGAATGGCATGCGAGGGGTTTTGGCCGGATGAGACAAGGAATCCGCGTGTGCGCCGAAGCACGGGCAAAGGCCGCCGATGTAGACAGAGCTTCATGCTGGGCATTCGTCTGGTTGCGGTGGTGAGCGGAGCAGGAGTTGGGCAGCGGAGAGCCGTTCGACGACGCGCATGGTTCCGCCGCAGACCGGGCATTTCCAGAGGGAGTGTGCTTGATCGGTAGACGGTGCTGACGGCGTAGCTGTGTTTTCCTGTAATCCGCCGAGCAGTCGCAGGCACAGCGGCAAGAGCGAAGCGCGGTTGCGGTTGGCGAGGAATCCGAAGTTGCGGATGCGCACAAAACCGGGCGGCAGCAGGTGGAGCAGGAAGCGGCGCAGGAACTCATCGAGCGCCAGAGTCATGAGCCGTTTCTTGTTGCCGTGCGCGGAATCGCGCCAGCGGAAGGTGACGTTGCCATCGGAGAGAGCGACCAGCCTGGAGTTGGAGATGGCGACGCGATGGGTGTAGGCGGCGAGATAGCGCAGCACATGTTCCGGTCCACCGAAGGGCCGCTTGGAGTAAACGACCCAGTCGTGCCGGAACAGTACTCTCAGCCAGGCAGCGAAGGCGCGCGGATGAGCTAGCGGCAAGAGCTCGCCGTGAAACTGGAGCTCACCTCGATGGAAGGCGTTGCGAAGTCCGGCGACGAACTTGCCGCGGAATACGCGGCTGAGAACGCCGATGGGCAGGAAGAAAGAGCGCCGGGCGGAGATCCATCTTGAGTGGTCTGGGGCAAGGCCGCCTGCGGCAAGTACGCAGTGGACGTGCGGATGAAACTGCAAGCGCTGATTCCAGCTGTGCAGCACGCTGAAGAAGCCGATCTCGGCACCAAGATGCTTGGGATCGCGAGCGACCTCAAGCAGGGTCTCAGCGCTTGAGTGAAAGAGCAAGTTGTAGATGAGCCGCTTGTTCTGCAGGGCGAGCGGAGCCAGTTCGCGCGGAAGAGTAAAGACTGCGTGGACATAGTGAGTGGGCAGCAGTTCCCGTTCACGCGCCTGGAGCCAGCGCCTGCGCGCGTTGCCCTGGCATCTTGGGCAATGCCTGTTTCGACACGAGTTGTATGAGATCTTGGCCGTATGTCCGCAGCCGGTGCATCGGTCGCGATGCCCGCCCAGCGCGGCCGTGCGGCAGCGCATGATGGCCAGCAGCACCTTCCGGTGTTGCCAGTTGATCCACCTGCGGCTGCGTTCCACAAATGCCTGTCCTGCACAGCGAACGATGTCGGCCATCTCCAGGAGAGGCCGGTTGTTCAACTGTGCTTCTGTCCTCCTTGGGAAGTGAACGTGAGCGCATCCAGCGGGCTGGCGGTCGCGCTCAGATGCCGTTGCGATAGATGCAGGTAGACGGTAGTGACTTCAAGATCTCGATGGCCGAGCAATATCTGAATCGTGCGCAGGTCAGCGCCGGCTTCAAGAAGGTGGGTCGCGAAACAGTGGCGCAAAGTGTGGGGATGGATGCGCCTGTTGTCGAGACCAGCGCGTTCAGCGGCGATCTGGCAGGCAGACCATAGGACCTTGGTTGTGACAGGGTAACTTGCCGTGTGCCAACGGTTGCCAGGAAATAACCACTCCTTCGGCTTGCGCCGAAGTCCGCGCCAGTAAGTGCGCAGCTCTTCGAGCAGCCTCGGGCTGAGCATGACATCGCGGTCCTTGCCGCCCTTGCCCTCGCGGATATGAACCACCATCCGCTTGCTATCAATGTCGCTCACCTTCAGGTGAGCCGCTTCTGCGCGGCGTGCGCCGGTGGCATACATCGTCATCAGCAGGACGCGATGAAAAGGTGTATCGGCCGCGTCGATCAGTTGCGCGACTTCTTCCTGACTGAGTACCCCTGGAAGGTGACGCAGCTTCTTCGGATAAGGCGTCTCGGCGATGCTCCAGTTACGCTTCAACACGTGAATATAGAAGAACCGCAGAGACGCCAGCCGCAGGATGACGGTGTTCGGGCTGTACTTCAACTTGGTGAACAGCATCGCCTGATACTTGCGAATGTCCTCAGGGCCAAGCTGATCGGGCGGGCGCCGGAAGTACCGGCGGAAGTGCGTCACGCCGTGAAGGTAAGTGCGGATGGTTGTGGCAGCGAAGTTGCGACGTTGCAACTCCTCAAGCATGAGCTGACGTAGTTGGTTCACAGAGAATCCTCCTTCTCTGCGAACCAAACTACCCCGGCAGCCTCAAAAGCCAGCCCCGCCGCACGCGGAAGCGTCCGCCGCCGCAGCGGCTTCGTTCAAGTCGGCCAGTGTCTCGCGATCTTCATATCACCGCCAAACTGGAGATTAGGTCTTCTCGGCCAGACTCAGGCACGAGCGTGCTCTCGGGTCTCAAAAGCTCCAGTGCGGAGCAGAAAAGTTCTAAAATCGTCCTCTAGCGCCGACCATTAAATTCAATAACTTACAGCCGTCTTCGGGATCACTCAATATCCCGATGTAGTCGATTTTGTAGTCGGTCAAAGCCTCCAGGTTCAACATGCGGATGCTCAGCGACGTATTTTCATCGCGTTTCCAGAATGGAAACCGGGGTGCCTACGCTGGGGAACCAATCAATTGCTGTCATTCGTGAGCGCGGTACCGTTGCCCATTTGAAGAGGGAGTAAACTGAAATGCGAAACGCGGAGATCATAAGGATCTGCCGTTCATCGCCTTACGGAGTCACAAAATGGCAGACTCACCAAAGAGAAGCGCCAATTCGTTTTTGTTTCTTTTTAACGACTTGCGCGCCAGATTTATCACGCCGATTGGGCAGGTCACGTTTTGGGTCTATCGGTTGATCGGCATAGTGGTTTGCGGCGGTGCACCGGTTTGGGTCGATGGCGGTATTCTGCTGTGAAGAATCGCCATAATCTCGGTTGAAGGGATGGCAATGAGCAAAAAAACGACCATCAACTGGCAAAGCGAACCGCAGAAACATGATTATCCTGCGGCCGCCCTCTATCTGAGTCTGACAATGCGACCACAGGCGGCAAAGAACGTTGCCAAGAAATTGGAACGCGCCGAGATGACAGAATTCGCTGCAAAAGACATTTTTAGAGCTTCCACGCTATCGCTGCTGGGAGTCAGTAATTCTCACGTTGAAAAAGATCGAACAAAAGTCATTCGGCACGAAAAGCTATCGCCTCTCCTGCTGTTCAGGGACCAACGCAACGGCAAGCTGGTTATCGCCGACGGCTATCACCGCCTATGCGCGGTCTACACATTTGACGAGGATGCCATGATCCCCTGCAAGATTGTCTGACCAGATTGTGATCCCCCAACCCCTACGCGAGAAAATCATGCACTCTGAGCGAACCGAATCGACAAAACAGCACCGTATGCTGTACGGATCGAAAACACCGGATTTCTTGGAATCTGCTCATGAATGGCGGCGTCTTTTCGCAGAAACCTGGGGCACATTCCTCCTCGTCGTCGTTGCGGCTGGCGCCGGGGTTGTCGGTGCCCAAAGCGGCGGAGCGATCTCTTTGGAAATGAAGGTTGTCGCACCAGGCCTGATGGTCATGGCGATCATCTATTTTATGGGTGCGGTCAGCGGTGCCCATTTAAATCCAGCAGTCACCTTGGCATTCGCGTTGCGGCGCAATTTCCCCTGGTCTCGGGTGCCGGGGTACATCACGGCGCAGATCGTTGGGGGCATTGCTGCGGCGTCTTTCCTCCGGGCGCTGTTCGGCATGCAAGGATTGCTCGGCGCCACCACACCGGGTCCGGGAGTGAGCGATTTCACGGCGCTCGCCATGGAAGTATTGTTGACGACGGGTTTGGTCAGCACGATTCTTGGCACCGCCTCTGGCGCCCGTAATATCGGTTCCAATGGCGCTCTCGCGGTCGGCGGCTACATCTCTTTGGCGGGCCTTTGGGCGGCGCCAATCAGCGGAGCCTCGATGAACCCGGTGCGCTCATTTGCTCCCGATCTGATCCGTGGCGATATGGCCACCACCTGGATTTTTGTCGTCGGTCCCGTGCTGGGCGCAATCATCGCCGTGGGTTTTGAATGGATACTCAAAGGCCATCCTACCGCCGCCGGTACGTTAGCGGCAGGGGGCGATTTGAAATGAGAATCCGTACTTAAATACTGGAACTAGGGCCTGTTCACACTACTTGGATGGCGGCGACAGGAGCCAGTTTTTACGAGTTCTAGAAGCGAGCAGCGACGCATACCGTGCGTCTGCGAGCGACGAGCGACAACGAAATCGGGAAAACTGGCCCCGTCCCTCCGGGTTGCGGAGAAAACCGGGCCATACTTCGTTGTCACCCTTGACCTTGGGATCGCCAAAG
>NZ_DATKQC010000316.1:0-9777 GCF_035532915.1 Edaphobacter sp. | reverse complement strand
ACGGTTGTTTTTGCACTACTTCTGGTGCAAAGAATATCCGATTTTCGAGACATGTCAATCGCGCATTTCGTTAATATGAGCCGTGCTTGATTCTTCCCGGTAAAGCGCTATGTTCGGCTCGCACAGACTGTACGCCCTCCCCCCAGACTTGACGGGTAAAGTCTTGCATTCAAAGGGTTTATTTTGTAAAGTCTTGATTATAAACAAGTTGGCCCGACATCGCTGTCGGGCCAACTTGTTTCTGCTTCTGTCTTAATTATAGCTAATCAAGGGAAACTAATTTGCAATATCTAATTCGTCTGTTTTCTGAAGCTTACGTCACTTGGGGGCTTGACAAGATTTTTGAGGATAAAGAGAAAGACGATCGAGTGATCGTCTAGCGATTCAACCGCCAGGTAGAGAAGCGGAAGACCACTCCTGAACTGATCCGAAGATTGTGCTGATGATCATTAATGTTGTTGGGCAGATGGGTGAGGAGATATTCGCCCTCAACCGCCCTGACTGAGAGCCAGTCCCTGACACCAACTTCAAGGCCACCGCCGGGAGCGAAGGCCAGCGAGTTCGCAGCACCGGTGGACTGCGAGTCAGATTTGGGGAAGTAACTGTCGAATCCGTGAACGCCACCGATAACAAATTGCCCATAGAGGGTCAGCCGCCGCATGGTGTGAAACGAGTAGCGCGGGCCAGCCATATAGGTAATCAGGCTGAGGCCCTGCTGCGACTGTGGAACATGGTCGGTTCGGCTGCCTGTTACCTGGGCTACTGCCGCGATACTCTTCCAGACATGGAACAGTTCTTCGCTGCTGCCGCCGTTCAGCAGAAAGCAACCGCAGGTTCCCGGGGGCGCGTTGCCGATCATTGCGATATAGCCGACCGAGAGCGCGATAGGGTGGCTCTTCGAAACCGTTGGCCCCAGATCGCCAGCCTGCTGCGAAGCTGTTTGAGCAGAGACGGAGGCCACCGCTCCCATCAATACTGCCGACATCAAAAGCAAATTAATTCTCATGCGTGCGCGCCTGCTCCTCTGCGGTCTTATTGAATGGCCAGCGTGACCGTGGTGGTGTGCTGCAAGGTTGTATTCGCCGGGGCGGTGGCGGTGGCAGTAATCGTCACCGTGTAGGTCTGCGGATCCTGTGCGAAGAAGCCGCCGCTGCCGCAGCCAGTCAGCCCAAGGGTTGCAGCGCCTGCGATCAGCACGAACAGGATGCTGAGCAGGGTGCGGGGCATACGGGCAGACCTCGCGCGGAGACGCTTATTTCGTAGCACCGGCAGCAGGAACACGGCTGCTGTAATAGGAAGCAGCGGTGCTCTTAGAGGCGATGAAGGAGGAGTATTTGCCGCTTTCAGCGACGCTGTCTTAATGGACAGGCTTAGAGTGGTGGCTCCACTGCCCGAGGCAATCGTTGTAGGCGTAAAGACCACGGTCGCTCCAGGGGGGAGTCCCGAAGCGGTCAAAGAAATGGGAGTATTCAGCACGCCGCCCTGTGGTTGGAGAGCAAAGCTGAAGGTCGCGGTTTGTCCGGGATTAACGGATTGAGTCGTCGCTCCGGTTGCGGTGAGGGTAAAGTCCGTAATCGGCGGCGGAGCGACGGTGAGGACAAAGACGCTGCTCGTGATGGCAGGGTTCAAGGCATCGCCGCCATAGCTGGCCACAAGTCGATGCGAGCCGGGCAATAGCGTCGCCGTACTGATGGTTGCCACATTACTTGTCAGCGGCGCGGAGCCTACCGAGGTTGAGCCGCTGGTAATGTCGAGCAGGCTGACCTGGCCCGTCGCCGTAAGGCTGGCATTGCTGAAGGTCGCCGTCAGCGAGCCGCTGCCGTAGGGAACGCTGGAGGCACCGCTGAGTACAAGGGATTCAGAGAAACCCTTGCCGCCTCCGGTGCCTGAGTTCTGTCCGGCGATCGTGTGAATCACTCCATCCATCCCCACAAGGCGAACCAATTGGTTGTTGGTATCGGACAGCGCAAATGCCCCGCCAGACAACGCTGCAGGCGCGCGAGGCGTATCGAGGATGGCATTGACCGCGGGGCCGCCGTCGCCCGCAAATCCCTGGGAGCCATTGCCTGCCACCGTCGTAATAATGCTTCCTGTGCCTGGGTTGGTAATAAGGCGGATGCGATTGTTGTCGCTGTCGGCAACATAGAGGTTGCCCTGCGCATCGACGCTGAGGCCACGAGGGCGAGCCAGCGACGCGGACGTTCCAGGGCCGCCATCGCCGCCAAAGGTTTTGTTGCGATTGCCAGCCAAAGTCGAGATGGTGCCCGAGGCGTTGACGGCGCGCACAAGCTGGTTGTGGGTATCCCCGATGTAGATCGTGCCTGCCGCATCGACGGCCACTCCATTGGGAGAATCAATTGACGCGGAGGTTGCTGCGCCACCATCGCCCGAAAATCCCTGCTCCCCGTTGCCTGCAACGGTGGTGATGGTCGTGATGGTGGTGGTGGTGGTGAGCTTGCGGATGCGATGGTTATCGGTGTCGGCGATGTAGAGGTTGCCGCTTGAATCGACTGCGAGTGCGGTGGGGTTGCCCAGCGTGGCTGAGGTGGCTGCGCCGCCATCTCCAGAGAAGCCCGCGGTGCCGGTTCCGGCTACCGTTGTAATCGTGCCGCCGCTGACCTTGCGGATGCGGTGATTGTGCGTGTCCGCGATATAGATGGTGCCGGATGCATCAACGGCCACTCCCGCGGGAGAGTCTAGTTGCGCGCTGGTAGCCGGGCCACCGTCGCCCGAGAAGCCCTGCTCTCCGGTGCCTGCAACGGTCGTTATGATGCCGGCCAGGTCTACCTTGCGGATGACATTGTCGTTCAGGTCTGCGATGTAGAGATTTCTCGCGGTGTCGTATGCAACCTGGGCCGGAGCAGCCAAAGAGGCCGCCGTGGCTTGTACGTTGCTGGCCGGCGCAGTCTGTGCCAATGCGCGAAAGCCGCTGGCAGCCGCTCCCGTTCCAATGACGAGCGCTATCGTGAACAGGCGCGAGGCGGCATGATTCAGCCTCGGCCACCAGGACGGTAGAACGTGAGGACTCACTGCCTTTGGCGTGCGCGCTTTTCCGGACTGCAATTTATCCTTTGTGCTTTTCAAATCTTCGTCCCATCCCAGACCATCTGCCTGCGAAGTGAATCTTCACCCTTTAATCTGAATCCGAGCCGCCGATAGAGATGCTCTGCTGAACTGCCCTTCAACACCTGCAGACTCATCTTCCAGTGACGCGACATGCATTCCTGCTGCAGCTCCTGAATGATCTGCGTTCCAATTCCCTGCCGCTGTCTGTCTTGTGCTATTGCGATATCGACCAGGTGCATCCCATCCATCGTTCGATCGGTGAGAATCCTGCCTGACGCCGTTCCGTCATTGGCACAGATAATCTCGCTCAACGCCGTCGGGTGAGTTACACCGTATGCCGCCTGACGAAGCCGAAACTGCATCTGCACAAATACTTCGCGCTGCAACGCGTCCATTCCGGAGTGCATTAGCTCCTCGGCACGCGTCTGCGCATAAAGCTCCAGCAGAAATGCTTCATCCGCGATGCCCGCCTGGCGCAGATGACAGATTGCTTCCGGTATTTGAACTACTGCTGCCATGAGATTCCGACTCGGATTTCATTTGAATGCAACGAAGGAGCATGCCGGAGGCTTGCGCCATCCGGCATACCGCCGGCTATTGACGTGATGGAAAGACGCCCTGCAACGCGATAATGAAGTTGACGCACAGATAGGGCTGGAGATTGTTGTGCGCCTGGCTGCCGCCCGTCATTGAAATTGCCGCAGGAGCCAAAGTCCCCGTAGCGGCCGTCGAAACATAGCCGGAGACTGCGACCGGGGCTCTTGCCGTTCCGGAATTACCTTGAGCCAGAATCGCATTGGTTGGATCGGCAACCGTTCCGGTTAGGTTGCTGACTCCCATCAGATGGTTATGCGCCGGAATCTGAGTGGGGGTAAGGGTTACAGTCTCGCTGCCACTGGAGTCCCCCATGATGTAGGGGCTAAGACCGTTTCCATTGCCTTGATGGATGGGAACGCGGCCTTGCAGATTGGGCAGAGCAAATGTCTGTACGCCATCCCCTCCGTACGTCGTGCCCAACAGGGAAAACAACGCGGCGTTCTGGCTAATCGACATCAACTGCCCGTTGCAAAGCGCCCATCCGTTGGCCGCGAAGTTCCAGCCGACCATCCTGATCTCACCTAAAAAAGGGTCCATACTCTGTATTCCTTTCGTTCGTTGATGCTTCGTTCTACTTCCGTATGCTGAACCACCCTAAGGGGTTGCAGCGCATCCTCAGCGCCGGGCGGGCAAGCTTGCTGTCTCTTCCCCCGCTCTGGCTGGTGCTGCAGATTGTCTGGCCCCTCGTAGACACAGACGGCCGCTACTGGCAAACCAGGTTGACGACCACATTGTTGAACGGGTTGACGTTGGACTCCGAGAAGGCAACGCTGATACTGTCGCCTCCAACGACGGAGAACGTATGCGTCGCGTCCTGGCAGCTCGATCCGCTGTTATTTGTAGTTACGGAGCAGGTCATCGCTGTGGCAACGCCATTCTTATAGACGGTGAGCGTTGTTACATCCGCAGCCGGAGTCTGGTAATTATTGACTCCGACATTGAGAGCGCTCATCGTACAGGCCACAGGCATGGCTACGAAATTGCCTCCAATTGTGGTATTACCCGTAAAAGTGCCGGTGGCGTAGAGCGGCGAGAAGAAATAGGTCGTCCCTGCTGCCCCTGACCCCGGATTTGTAAACTCCATGGCATAGGAGATAGTGTTGATCCCGCTCCCATTCGCGCCTGCGGGCCCGGTCGCTCCAGTCGCTCCGGTTGGTCCGGTGGGGCCGGTTGCTCCAGTTGCGCCCGCAGCTCCCGTGGCTCCCGTAGCGCCAGTTGCACCGGCTTGCGCCAGTACCGCCCAGCTCCCGGTGACATCTGTTGCCGGATTGACTGCGGAATTCGCAATCAGCGCGATATAGCTCGTCCCATTTTCGGAGACCGCATCGCCAATCAAATAAGCCACACTGTTGCTCCAGGTACCCTTAAAGCTGATCGGTGGTCCTTGAGGTCCCTGAGGACCAGCAGCACCTGTAGCGCCGGTCGGACCCGCTGGCCCGGTCGCACCAGTGGCTCCAGTGGCTCCCGTCAAACCTGTCGGGCCTTGCGGTCCGGTTGCGCCAATAGGTCCGATCGGCCCCACGGGACCCTGTACTCCCTGAACACCTTGAATACCCTGTGCTCCGGTAGCGCCAGTTGCTCCCTGCTCGGCCAGCAGCGCCCATTCCGCCGTAGCCGTAGCCGGGTTGTTGCTTATATTGGCATTCTGCAAAGAGATATAACTGGAGCCGTTATAAGAGACAGCGTCTCCCGTGGAATAGGTCGTTGCAGTGCTCCAGGCTCCCAAAAAATTGACAGGAGGCCCTTGAGGCCCGGTGGCTCCTACAGCTCCAGCGGCTCCAATTGCTCCGGTTGCACCAACAGGTCCAATCGGCCCCTGAACCCCCTGCGGCCCCTGAAGTCCGGTTGCCCCAGTCGCACCAGCAGCGCCAGTCGCTCCCGCAACTCCTGGAACTCCCTGTGGCCCTTGATTGACCAGCGTGATATCAAGCCGAGCAGCATGGCTGGTCTCATCATTCTCTTTGCTGTCAAAGAGCACATTCGCCCCGCTCGAGGCTAATGCCAGCCCGTTGTTACTCGCCGGTGCGTTCACCCACGCCTGCACTTGCGACGTAATGTCCACGGTGACATACTGACCCGCCAACAAAACTGGAAGGCTGCCAACTGAACTTCCCGTCGCCGGTGCCGTTGACGACGAAATGCTGTACTCGCCCCAGCTCCCGCTGACCGGAGACACCGTCACGGTTCCGGCCGTATTGACGCGGTTCACAAACAGCGTCAGCGTCGCATGGCTCACCTGAGCCGAAGTCGTTCCCGCAGGCAACGACGACAGATCAAACTGGAGAAAAGCTGTACTCCCATTTCCGACATACAGATTCGAGAGTGCTCCGTAATTGAACCCCGAATGGGCTGAGTTCACACTGGCATCGCCAGTCAGAGTTGCATCAAGGGCAGACGCTTCGTGAACACTGAAAACGAACACGCAGAGGCAAAGGATCAGACGCACGAATCCAAATCGTTTCAAAATAAACACTCCTAAAAAGCACCTACGGATCGGACCTGAAGGTCACCGTGTTTCCTGCAAAGGGCCTGGAGAAGAGAAACCGCAGATAAAATAAACAATGCGTATGCTCTATCCGGCATCTCGCAAGTGAATGAAGATCAAGGGGTACCGTGCAACTTTATCCCTTAGTAGCGGTTTCATGAGTACAACTTTCGTTGCATCTTGATCACGGATGCAACGATTGTTTTAACTAAAGGGCATTTCTGACGAAAGTCTTTGTTTGTAACTTCCTGGCCGTTGATCGCTCTAATGATGCGCGAAGTAACGGAAGAGGCGCGATGAAGAGTTTTATCGGACTGTACACACACTTTTCAAAACTGGCGGCCTATCTACAAACCCCCTTTCTGCTGCTGGTTCGTCTTTATTGGGGATGGCAGCTGGTGCAGTCGGGCTGGGGCAAGCTGCACCATCTCGACAAAGTTACCGATTTCTTCGCGAGCCTCAACCTCCCCGCTCCGGGAGTGACCGCGCATTTTGTGGCAGGACTGGAATTCGTTGGTGGAATCCTGTTGATTCTGGGGCTTGGCTCAAGATTGATAGGCCTGCTGCTGACAGTGAATATGCTGGCTGCCTATTGGACCGCGGACCGCGAGGCGCTGCTGTCCGTCTTTTCCGATCCAGGCAAGTTCTATGCGGCTGCTCCCTACACGTTTCTGTTCGCCTCTGCTATGGTTCTGGTGTTCGGTGCGGGATTGATCTCTGTCGATGCAATGCTGGCAAAGCGCTATCGGGTACGGACTGAAACACTATGATCGAAGGAAGCACCATTCCGGAAGAGGGGCAGCTCATCGCTTCGATTCTGGCCGGTAATACGCACGAATTTCATAGCTTGATTCGCCCTCACGAGCGAACAGTCTATGTGATGGCGCTTACCCTTCTCAAAAATGAAGCCGATGCCGAAGATGTCGCGCAGGAGGCTTTTCTAAAAGCCTTTCGCAACCTTAAGAATTTCCGCTCTGAGTCAAAATTCAGTACCTGGCTCATCAGCATTACGCTAAATGAGGCGCGCAGCCGTCTTCGCCGCAAGAACGCCGTGCCGATGGAATCGCTGGACGAGCCTTCTGATGAACAAGGGCACGTGTCTCCCGCGCTGCTGCGCGACTGGAGAGAGATTCCGTCGGAGGCGGTGGAGCGGCTGGAGATACGGCAGCTACTGCAGCAGGCCGTGGCGGACATCCCGTTGATTTACCGGGAGACCTTCGTTTTACGGGACATGGAAGAACTGAGCGTAAATGAGACCGCGGAGACGCTGGGCATCAGCGTAGCGGCGGTAAAAGTGCGGCTGCATCGAGCACGAATAATGCTACAGAAGCGCTTAGCTCCTCAGCTGAAACAAGTGAATCCAAAACGTAGGTGGCTGCCATGGTTATAGATTGCAAACACGTCTGGGACCATATCTCCGGTTATTTGGATGACACGCTTTCCGCGGAGGTGAAGGAACAGGTGCAACTGCACTTAGAGCACTGCGAAATCTGCTCGGCCATTCTCGACTCGACGCGCAACATTCTGATCCTGACGGCGGATGAGCGAACCTTCGAATTGCCGCTCGGTTTCAGCGAACGACTGCACGCACGCCTGGACGAGGAGATTGGAGGGTTTGAGCCTGCACCGCTGAAGAGCGATTGAGCAGGCGTGACTTTCGATAGGCAATCAAGACCCCTTCATGCATATCACCGTGAAGCTCATATAAAATCCTCAAATACGAGGGAGATTTAGGATCTCAGTTCCCTCTGACGAGTTCTCATGCCGATCAATTCTGTTCCGCCTTTGCAGTCAACCGATCTCTCGGACCGCCTATTGCAAGGCGAGGCGACCAACACTCGGCGCGCGATTGCGTGGTCAAGTTTTCTCTTTGCGCTTCTCCAAAGTATCTGCGGAGCCGTTGTCGCGATCAATGGCCTTCGTCTCACGATTGGGATTGGTGCGCTTGCGCTGACGACAGGGGCCGGAGCAGATCTGGCCCGCTTTCATGCAGCCTGGATTCGGCGCCCCATGATTGCAATCGCGTTGGTAGGTTCGTTATTGAACCTGGCGATCTTCCTGCATGTTCGTTACCTTCGCAATCGACCCGCCTCGCAATGGCGCCAGAAACCCTTGAGTCCTGGGAAATTAAGGATGGAGAGAGTGCAGCTTCTGTTATCTCTCGCGACGCTTGTGCTGATTGGCATCGAAGAGTATCTGCATTTCGGCTTCCACCACACCCTATAACTTCGTGGGCGAATGATCGGGAGGAAGGCAAAACCAGCCTAGTCCGGCTGCGTGTGCGAAATACTCTTGGATCTTCTCTGCCTGGTCTGCTGCGGACAACTTACTATCGCTGAAGGCTTTCTCGATGGCGGCACCGAGCGTAGCTCCTTCCTGAATTGCCAACAGCAGAAGAAATGCCTCACGGTCGATTCGCCTGTAATAAACATTGTTCTCAAGACGATGGATGGCCAAACGAATCACCGAACGCCGCATGGTTGGCAGGCGCTTCAGCTTTTTATGCTTGTGTTCAGAAGCTGCATTGCTGGCAACTCCGGCGGGCTCAGTCTCGCGGTGCACAGCAAGGATGAGTTCGTCCACCGGGTAACGCAGATCCAGCAACTGCAGATGGGGCTGTAAAGATAACTGAGATTCCGCAGTCAAACCACTAATATCCAGCTCGGATAAAGGAGAGAGACTCGCGCGGTCGAACGATTCGATGTAGGCCCATTCGAGCTTTGCTACGTCCACAAGCAGATCATGACGCCTGGGCGCGAACTCGGGATGGCCCTCTAGCCAATGAGATAACTTCGAGCCAAGATTTCGCAGCGTGAACGAAGTCGATGGGTTCTCTTTGAGGTAAGCAAGCACCAGCTGATCAAATTTTTCTTCGCCGAGAATTGCTAATACTCCGGGATAATCTTCCGCCACCGCTCCCATGACACGGAACCAGTACTGGCGGTTGTATATCTCAAGACGATCTGCGGAAGAGAGCAGTTCGTTCGGCTTGATGTAGCTCTCGGCCAGCTTCTGGATCGAGCCTCCATCGCTGGTTGAACCTTGCATCCTGAAATCAGGCGTGAGTGGCCGCATGACGTCCTCGGCCATTCGCCTTTGCAGTTCTAACAGGTTCATGAGTGCATCACCTCATGGCGTACGGCATCTTCAGAGCGCGTTGGACTCTCTGGCGTGACTGAAGCGGTGAGGTAGCGCGTAGCCTTCAGTGCCTCCGCATGGACTTCGTCAAAACTCGGGATATTGTCGTCCCATTCGAGCAGGGTTGCGGTCTCGCCTACACGCTCGATGGCGCGAGCATAGAGCGCCCATACCGGATCGAGCACAGGATGGTCATGCGTATCGAGGGTGTATCTCTCAAACTTTGAGTGGCCGGCGATGTGGATCTGCGCAACACGCTCCACAGGAATGCTGTCTATATAGTCCGATGGATTGAATCCATGGTTCTGCGATGAGACATAGATATTGTTAACGTCGAGCAGGATTCCACAGTCTGCCGCCTCGACTACCTCATTGAGAAACTCCCATTCGGTCATTTGGGATTGATGAAATTCGGCATAACTGCTCACATTTTCCACAGCAACCGGAATCTCAAGAAAGTCTTGAACCTGACGGATACGTTCTGCCGTCGT
>NZ_DATKQC010000315.1:0-6684 GCF_035532915.1 Edaphobacter sp. | reverse complement strand
ATTGTGGGCATGTGCCCTCGTTCTTCGCAGTAGTCGACGACGACGGGCGATGTTTGAGCGGGCCGTTCCTGCATGCGGGCTGCGGCCTTCCGTACGTGTGCAGGGTTGCAGCGATCGTCCCGATCACCCACGACGAACATGGTTGGCGGATAATTGACGCTCTCTTCGATCCGGTGATAGGGAGAGTACGAAAGGAGTGCCCGGAATTCTTCCGGCTCGTCGACTGTACCGTATTCGCTGCGCCACCGCACGGCCCGGTCAAAATGTTCGTAGCGAACCATATCGAGAAGCGGAGCGATCGAGAGCGCTGCCCCGAATAAAGCGGGCCTCTGCATGATTGCGGCCGCCACCATCAGGCCTGCATTCGAGCCGCCAAAGAGGCCAAGTTGTCTCGGCGTGGTGATTCCACGACTGCAAAGCGATTCTGCGGCTGAGAGCAAGTCATCAATCCCTGTTTGCCGGTTTCGTTTGGACCCGGCATCGTGCCAATCATCGCCGAACTCCCCTCCGCCCCTGACGTGGGCAATGGCAAGCTGGGCCCCCCTCTCCATCAGGATTGTGGCGAGCACAGAGAATTGTGGAGTCATGGGGGCGCCAAAGCCACCATAAACAGTAAGCACCACTGGCGCTTCGCGATCCGAAGGCGCAGTGCCTCGTCCAACCAAAGTCAGCGGAACCTCGGTACCGTCCTTCCCAGAGAAAACGAAGCGAGTCACAGTCGCGCGAGTCGTTTGCTCACGCAACGTACGCCGATGAAAGACTAGGGATTTGTCCGCGGTGGAACCATATTCGAAAAGGATCGGCGGCTGATCGAACGATTCAAACGCATAGAACAAGCTGCGCTCGCTCACGCTTTGATGTGGTACCAGTGCCACCGACCCGTCCTCGGGCACATCGACAGTGCCGAGATGCTTTCCATCCAATGACCAGCAGGAGACAAGCGACGTACGATGATCGTATTGATTAGTGTAGAAGCGGTCGTCCGCAACGGAAATCTGGCGAATGGGCAGTGCGCCCGCACTGATCACAGTCCGAATCTTCCTGCCGTCTGAAGAAAACTCCGAAATGCATCCGTTCCTGTTTTCTGCAGCGTGCCTTGCAAAGATGCGGCCCTTATGCACAAATGGCTGAAACGATGGATCCTGCTCGCTGAACACACTCACCCATTGTGGATCTCCACTCAGGGGAGCAATTAGAAAATCGGAGAGAAGCGCGGAACACCGTTCATGTATCCAGATGATTCCGAGATGAACAGTATCCGCGGTCAGAACCAGCCGGCTCTCGCGGGTGCGGGGCGCGCGAAAGACAACCCGTCCGGCCCTGGCCTCGCCGAAACTGCGAAACCTGATCGTATGCTCTCCTGCATTCTCTCGATCATCGTGGCAGTAATAGAAACCTCCCTCTTCTGGTCTCAGGACGAGCCCCCGGGCATAGCCGTTCTCGATTGTGTCGTCGAGGATGCAAGCGCGATTCACATCAACGAACCCTACAGCACTCTTGTCTTCACCACCAAGCCTACGCTCGAAAGCCAGGAGCGAGCCGTCGTCCGATATGCGGTAAATCGAGACAGAGCTAAAGGTTCCCTCGGCCGAGGGATCGATGAGAAGGTGCTCCTGACCGGAAGCGATATCGCGGACATAAATGCAGGCCTGTTCTTCTCCGCGGTTTCGACGGCGATAGAAATACCGCTCTCCCACTCTCGATGGTTGATCGAGAACGTCTACATCGAGATACGATCGGACTCGCTCTCGGATGGATTCAAGGGCTGGACAGTTAGAGAAATAGTCATCGCAGCGTGTTCTCTGCTTACGGATCCAGCTCTCGGTTTCCGGAAGGCCGCGATCTTCAAGCCATCGATAGGGATCGGCGACTGTCTCTCCGTGTATGACCTCGATCACCGGAGCCGAACTGTGCATCACCTCTACTGGCATAGCGCCTCCTCGAATTCTTCCGATCGTGCGGCGCGGTCGATATGCCGGGCGAGGCTGCGAGCATTAAGGTGGAAACGGGGGAGGTTGCGTTCGGGAGAGCTGAGCCAGGCCCCTCTTCCATAGAGGTACGACACTATAGCCAGGATCGGCATCAGGGCGTAGGCCCCATCGATTTGCGAGTCGCTGAGCCAGTTGCGCCAGATGCCTCTATAAGAATTCCGGATATCCGAAAGCCATGTATCGTGATCGGACATATCGCGCGCAATCTGCGCGCAGACATGTTGGAGCGTCATGAAGGGGTTTCCGATCTGGGCTTCAGCCCAATCGATGAAGAGGCAGCGCGCACCAGACACAAGAATGTTTCCCGCATTGATGTCGTTGTGGATGAGAGTGTCCGGGATACCTAGATCCTGCATCTTGAAGCAGGCATTTCGGAGAATCACCTCGAGTTCCCGAAGACGGCTTCTATCAAGAGGTGCGACTTTCGTCGACGTCTGCTGCGCCATCGCTTCCTCAAGGTATTCTCTGATCACTGGCAGATGAGCCTCGATGGCCTTAACGCTGGCGTCAGTACATCCGGCCTCCCCCAAAGTCTGGGCATGTGGGATGCTCTCGGACTGCATCTCAGCCAGTCCGGCGACGGCCGCTTTTAGGTTAGAAAGCGTGAACGCTTCTTCCAGTGGATGCCCCGCTTCCTCCATGACCCATGCCTTCCAGTCCTCCCGCATTGCAACGACCGGGGGAAGGTAGCGAGGTAGCGATTTGGCAAGCTGCTGCGTGATTGGGAACTCGTGAAGGTTTGGCGGCCCAACAGCTTTGAGCCAATATGCCGGCCCGTTGTGAACACCCAACCGGCACAGCTCAAATCCCCCGCCGGCATTAAGCTGACGAACCTCTCCGGTAAATCGGATGACGCGATTGGGCGCGCTCTCCTGAATCCAGTTCCGGACATCTTCAATCCAACCAACCTTCGCGAATGGGTGCTGGCAAGACGAATCACGTGAGAAACAGGCCCGGAGGCGAGTTCGCTCTTCGGGTGAGAGCAGGAGCGCAGACAGTTTATCTGCGCTCACCGGCCTGAGATCGCCTAGGGAGCTTGGCGGACATTCGCTCCGGACTTCCATGAGCACGCAGGGCAAATCAGTAAGGGTTTCAGCATTGACGTCGAGCACAACCGTTTCGAGATGCCACCGCCCAGCTGCAATACAATTCAGCTGCTCTACGAACCGCTCGTTACTCCGAACAGTCACCACCGGTAGCATTTCGCTCCCTTCCTCATCCTCAACCGCGAGTACTGCTTGAGTGTGCGGGAGGATAAATGCTAGCCGGTAATTTCTATTGTCCATCATCTGGAACTCCCGATTGATGGTTGACCTTAATCATGAGTAAGGAGATGGCGAGACTTGAGTTTCTCCAGAAACCGATCCACATCAGCGGCGACGATCTCGATCTCCGTGTTCGTCTCGCGAGCGAGTTGTGCAACGATGTCGTCCACGAGCATTCCCTGCTCAAGACGCTGCCAGATATAGGCGCCGGTCGAGTTCAGAGGCGTGGCTGCGTTGTGCTTGATATCGAGAATGACCGCACCATCGTGGTCGACGATCGAGCGGAGATGAGCTGGCATGGCGGCCATAGTTCTTGTCTCCTGATGGAACTAGCGATTGAGCGGCGCGCAGTTTCCCTCGCCTCTCTGCCCGTACCAATCGGGTGCGCAGAAAGCTGAAGTCAAGCAATCCAGATGGGTCAAGTGGATGGTTCTCAGATAGGCCGGGGGAGTTCGCCACTTATGTGAGTGGCGGCCGGTGTTCCTTTGAGCGCAAGCACCAACAATCCAACTGTGCGGTGAGTCTGACACCTCTCATTTCGAGATGCAACAGAAACTGATTCGCACAAGGCGACAAAATGAAATCCATCTAGCCACCCTTATTCGGGCTGGGATCGCGATGGATGACTACAAGCGCATCTTTCTTCCGGAAGCTCTTTGATCTCGCGCGCAATTTGCTCCCGCTCCGTGATCCCCCATGCGGATGGAGATTGACGCATATGTTTTTTGAAGAATCGATTGAAGTCCTGCACGCGGCTGTAACCAAGCAGCGCCGCCACCGCACTGATCTTGGTGGGCGGGAAGATGCCGAGCAGGTGTTGAGCAAAGGCCAGCCTGGTTTCGACCTGAAACTGCGTCATTGTCTTGTGGTATTCGGCAACGAACGTCCGCTCGAGCGTTCGAATCTCAACCCCGAGCTCTCGCGCAAGCGTGCTGAGCCGCAGTTGTATATTTCCGTGAGAAGCTTGAATGAAGTGATGTGCAAGCCATTCCGGATTTTCAAGAAGCGCGATATGGAGGTCGCTCCCGGTCGACGCTCTAAGGGCGCTAATCTCCGCGGTGACTTCCTTTTCGATCGGTGACACCTTGACGGTAGGGAGACTCTTCACAATTCCTTGCTCCGTATAGGACTTGAGCGAGACACCGGCGAGCATGTGGGCGCCCGTCGCTCCCTAAGCGCCTTGACTCTCTCTGGTTTCACAATCCTGAAAAGCCATTGCTCCTTCGTTGGATCTGAATACTCAGCGACGGCTGATCGAATTGACGCCTTTGCACGCGACGCACACGATCGACGAAAGAGGCGAAACAGAAGGGGAAGAGGCCTACCTTTAAGCAGCGAACATGAAGAGAGGGTGAATTGTGCCGTCAATCCTCCCTGCATTCACCGAGTCAATGCAATAGAAAGTGTCCCTTGCGATCGGGGAATCTCTTCTGGACAGGCATCTTCGCCGCCACTGCGCGAGTTGGAATGCTCGGTCCGTGCTCTGGCGATGACGGGAAGCCTGCCAGTGCCAACAGAAAACTACGGGCTCAAAGGAGCGTCAATCGGCCGCCAGGAGTTGTTGCTTTTACGAAACACGAGAGGTTGAACGGCGGCGAGCCAACATGGACACGGAATACAGTTGCGTTACTTGCCTCGAAGAGGCGGGGGGAGGGCCGCCGTGGAGGCCAAAAGCGACTTCGGTTGGCTGTTACTGCGTCTCGCCCCGCTCAAGTGGCGTATCGCTCTCGGCTTGGTCTTTGTGTCCCTCGCTGGGGTTGCCGTTACGATCGACCCTCTGTTGATGCGTAGCCTGATCGATTCTGCGCTGCCTCAACGGAACCTGCGTTGGGCGTTGTACTTGGTCGGCGGAATCGGGCTCTGCTACTTCGGACGATCTGCGCTCTATGGAATCGGATCGCTGATCAATTTCTCCACTTCCCTCGATTGTGTCCGCGACTTGCGTATAGCTCTCCTCGATCAGTTGAACCGGCTTTCGGTTGACTATCACGAGCAGACGCCTTCAGGCGAAAAACTGACCTGTATCGAACACGATGTCGATGAGATTGCAAACCTGGGTGCCGATACAGCGAATCAGAGTATCCGTGCTGTCCTGTTTCTCGCGCTCAACCTTGCGATGATGGCAAGGCTGAATCTGCCGATGACGCTCACTGTGTTGCCGCTGATGCCGTTGTTTGCCATCGTTCAACAGCGATTCAGCATTCGTTTGAAGGCCAGAGCCGACGAGGCGCGATTCGAGGTAGGCGCGGCAACCAGTGTGTTGAACGAGCACCTTGGAGCAGTGCCACAGCTCCAGTTTCTCGGGGCAGAAGAAGCGAGCGCGGAGCGAGCTTCTTTGGTGTGGAACAGGATGCTGCGAGTGCAGCGAATTCAGCGGCAAACGCAGATCGGGTTCAGCCTCTCAATCACCGCCATCCTGGTGACGGCGATTCTGGTTGTGCTTGGTTTGGGCAGCGCGAAGGTGCTTTCCGGCGCTCTGACTATCGGCGGGTTGGTGGCGTTTTACGCCTACAGCACTCGCGTCTTCGAGCCGATCAGTTCGGCCATGGACCTCTATTCAAGGCTGCAGTCTGTCGGAGCCAGCATTCGCCGTGTGCGTGCGTTGCTTGCTCTTGAGCCGACCGTGCGCGATACGGGAACCATGTGTTTGGAAGCGTCCCCCCTCACGCATGGCTTCAGGATTGAGGACGTATCCTTTTCATTTGGCCCGAAGCGCGCTTTGAGCAACATCTCTTTTCGGATTCACGCCGGAGCAAGCGTCGCAATCATTGGGGCAAGCGGATCCGGAAAGAGCACTCTGGCTCGGCTTCTTGTACGTGCCGCCGATCCGGACAGCGGATACATTTTGCTCGAAGAGCATCGTCTCGGCTGTTACACGCTGGCGTCCCTGCGCTCGGCAGTCTGTTTTGTCCCCCAGCACCCTGTACTGTTTGAGGGGAGTGTCCGGGATAATCTGCTGTATGGAAACCCAGGGGCTACCGCCACGGAGATGGATCAGGCAATTCAGGCGGTCCAGCTCTCTACAGTCGTGAGCCAGCTGCCGCACGGGTTGGACACCATGCTCGGCCCGGCAGGCGCCGGCCTCTCCGGAGGAGAACGTCAGAGGCTTGCCGTAGCCAGGGCGCTTTTGAGGAACTCGGCGACACTTATTCTGGACGAGGCAACATCGGCTCTCGATGTTCCATCTGAGCGCGCCGTGCTCGCATCCCTTGCAAAGTTCCGCACGCACCAAACGCTCATCGTCATTTCGCATCGCATCAGCTCACTTACGTGGATGGACCGCTTTGTCCTGCTCGATCAGGGCCGTATTGCCGCGGCGGGCGCCCATTCGGTGCTGTACGCTCACTCCGCTCTCTACCGTTCCCTATTTGAAGCTTCGGCTCAGGAGATGGGGGAGCCCTGAAACAGGGAGTCTCTTCTACGTCGGC
>NZ_DATKQC010000314.1:0-7369 GCF_035532915.1 Edaphobacter sp. | reverse complement strand
TGCATACCCTGGGCGGCGACGTCGATGTCGAAGGCGGCGGGGAGCGAAAGGGTCACGCTCTTGCCATTTGCAAGGTGGAGGATGTGGGGTTTCAGGACGGTCTGCGCGTTGGCGACGAGAGTAATGGCCAGAAGGGTCAAGGAGAGCGTGCGAAGTCTCTGCATGGGTAGATGGTAGCGGATGGAAAAGGCGTCAGCGTCAGAAGGCGCTCACGCCTGCTTCGACGACCAGTTGGTCGACGCAGATGTTCATGGCCTGGCCCAGCTTCTTGAAGTCGTCTTTCCACTCCTCCGTCCAGTAGTTCTTGTCGCTGCGGCGCAGCAGGTCGTTCCAGATGTTCTGGGCCTGCCAGAAGTTCACATCGAACGGGATGTCGCGCAGGGAGTTGGCGATGGTGACGGCGGCATGGATTGCCCCCGCGGCGGACGGGTCGCCAGCAACTTCGGCTTCGAGGCGAATCATGGCGCGCTTCATGCGCTGGCCTGCGGTGAAGCCGAGCAGGTGGGTGTCGAGCTCGATCTGGTCGGTCTCGGCGCGGTGGAGCAGGCGCTCGATCTCGACCGGGTCGAAGGGGTCGGCCTCGATGGCGCGGCGCATGCTGGCGTTGACGGCGAAGCTCGAAGCCAGCGCGAGTGCTGGAGGCGCGGCGATGTTGGATTCGATGAGGAAGTGGAGCAGGGAGGCGTGGTCCTCGTAGATCTTGCGCAGCGAGTCCTCCATCTCCGAGAGGGTGCGGTTGAGGATGGTGTTGAGGATGCGGTGCTGCTCGTCGGCGAACAGCGAGGTAAGGGAGTAGGACATGTTGCCGAAGAAGTGGTCGATGAGGCGGATGACCTCGGGGAGATTGGCGCGGCGCATGGCGTTGCCGATCTCGGCGGAGAAGTTGGTGAAGGCTTCGAGCTGGTCCGGCTCCTGGGGGACGTAGGGCTTGATGGCGGCGGAGAGGTTCTGGTCGCCGAGATGGAGCACCGCGAAGCAGATGTCCTCGCTCTCTTCGGTGACGCGGGAGCGGACGCGGGCGCGGCCCAGGGCGACGCGGCCACGGCCGGAGTTGAAGATCTCGTGGCTGTCGCGATGGACGTTGAAGCAGAACAGCGCACCGTCTTCGGGGTAGGAGCGGAAGATGGAGCTGATGGCGTAGTGGGCGCCGACCTCTTCGAGGCCGATGCGCATGTTGGTGACGTAGCGGCGATAGACCTCGGCGCCGCTCTGCATCTCGGGGATGTTGCTCTTCGCTTTTTCGAGGATGTGGAGAAATTCAGTTTCGAGGGCTGCGCCCCGCTCGCTGAAGAGTTTGGCCGCGAGTTGGAGGACGCGGCCAGCGTAGGCGATGATCTGCACGGTCTCGATGCCGGAGATTTCGTCGAAGAACCAGCCGCAGCTGGTGTACATCAACTGGGTGTGGCGTTGCAGCTCCAGCAGTTCGAGCACGTCGATGCGTTCGGCCTCGCTGAGGTCGTGGGCCTGATGGGCCTCGAAGAAGCTGGCCGTGGAGGCGCGGGAGCGGTTGTTAATGAGGTGGATATAGGCGTCGCGGGCAGCCCAGAGGTCTCTGAGCAGGGGGCGCGCGAACTCTTCAGACAGCGGAGCGGTGGCGTCGCGCAGGTAATCGAGCGCCTCGCGCAGAGGGGCGCGCCACTCCTGGTTCCAGCCAGGCTTGCCGCCGTTGCAGCCGCAGTTGGAGCGCCAGCGCTCGACGCCATGCGGACAGCTCCACGAGGTGTCCTCTTCGACCTCGGCCTCCCATCGCGGAGGAAATCTTTCGAGAAACTCGCCGTAGATGGTCAGGCGCGCCTGTTTCTCGTCCTCGATCCAGTGCATGGCGTAGGAGAGTGCCATCTCGCCGTGCTTGTGATGGTGGCCGTAACTTTCGCCGTCGGTGGCGACGTGCGAGAGCTGTGCCGGCTCGTCGTCGTTGGAGGTTGGGCGAAACTCTTCGACCAGCCGATGGCCGAAGTCTTCGCCGCTGTTGAGGATGCCTTCAAAGGCAATGGCGCGGGAGTTGGGGCCATCGTAGAAGAAGACGGTGATGCTGCGGCCGTCGTTGAGCGGAACGGTGTAGGGGTGGCGGGGATCGACGGTGGTGTCGGGGGTCCCCAGCCAGCCGTCGTTATTGGCGGCATCGGGTTTGGCCGGGTCGGTCTTGCGGCGGACGCGGGCGCACTGGTGCGGTGCGAGGACGGTGAACTTGATGCCCTCCTGGGCCATTAGATCGAGTACGTTGCGGTTGACGGCGGTCTCGGCGAGCCACATTCCCTCGGGCTTGCGGCCAAAGCGCAGCTCGAAGTCGGCGATGCCCCAGCGGATCTGGGTGCGCGCGTCGCGCTCGTTGGCCAGCGGCATGATGATGTGGTTGTAGACCTGGGCGATGGCCGAGCCGTGGCCGCCGTAGCGGGCGGCGCTGGCCTTGTCGGCGTCGAGAATCATGCGGTAGGTGCGGGGAGCGCTGTCTTCGAGCCAGCTCAACAGCGTGGGGCCGAAGTTGAAGCTCATCCGCGCGTAGTTGTTCATGATGCGGATGATCTCGTTCTTTTTGTTGGTGATGCGCGATGCCCCGTTGGGCGCGTAGCACTCTGAGGTGATGCGGTCGTTCCAGTCGTGATACGGAGCGGCGGAGTCCTGCACCTCGATGCTCTCAAGCCATGGGTTCTCGCGTGGCGGCTGGTAGAAGTGGCCGTGAACACAGACGAAACGGGTGTCCCCCGCGCTGGCCGGTGGTCGGGCGGGAACGTTTTTGATAGAAGACTTCGACTTGGCCATAGATACTTTGATGTCCCTTGGGGTGAGCGGAAGCGTGGAAATCGCGGAACGCTTTCCAGTGTTTGCGTTAATTTGCGCGGGCCTGATCGGTGTCGTTACTCGATAGGATTCAGGGAAGCGGCGTGAGTTTGCCTGCGGCGAGATCGCAGGCTCGCCACAGATACCAGCTGGCGACAGAAGACCAGGGCTTCCAGCGCTCTGCTCGGCGGCGCATGATGTCGGGTTTGGGGAGATCGGCGGGGGTGACCTTGTCGGCGGGTTTGAGCTTGCCGAAGGTGAGCGCGAAGCCTTTGCGGACGCCATAGTCGTCGACCGGAAGAACGTCGGGGCGGCCGAGGCGGAAGATGAGCAGCATCTCCACCGTCCAGCGGCCGATGCCACGCACCTGGATGAGGTGCTCGATGATGGCCTCGTCGGACATGCGGCGGATGCGGGCGAGCGTCGGCACGGTGCCATCGACTGTCTTTGCGGCGAGATCGCGCAGGGCGAGGCTCTTGTTGTGCGACAGGCCCGCGGCGCGCAGCTGCTCGTTGGGGCAATCGAGGAGATGCTGGGGGCTGGGATGATCGAGGCCGCAGACGGGCTGGAAGCTCTCGAGCAGGCGGCGATGAATGGTTGCAGCGGCCTTGGCGTGCAGCTGCTGATACACGATGCTCTCGACCAGCGCCTCGAAGGGAGACTGGGCGCTGGCGACGCGCAGGGTAAAGGGACCGGCGCGTTCGATCAGGCGGCCTAGTTTGGGGTCGGCGGCGGCGAGTTCTTTGCAGGCGAGAGCGGAGTCGTAGCGTGGAGGGCGCGGACTATTGAGAGGACGCGGCATGAGTTGACGTTATCGCAGGTAGAGGCTGGATGTCTTTCGACGTCCGTCGAAACTCGGACTGATTTGGTTCGCATTTACAAGAGCAACACCTTTGCGGCACGGTAGATATAGTGGTTCGATTCGCGAATGGAGCGACGATGCACGAGATGTTGTGCAATGGCCTGCCGACGGGCATTTATGTCACATTTCGATAATCGGATTTGCACGTAAAAAAATAGCAGAGAGCGGTGCCTGGTGGTTTCTAAGTGTGTTTTTGCGCTGCTATACTCGGGGCGCTAAAAAAAACTACTTTTGGTGGGGCTCAATCCGTCGCGGACGTCCCAGCCGCCGACTTGGCATCACTATCGGCAAGTAGGGTTGCCCGCAAGAGATAAGGAATCGAAGGAAACCTTTCGACCTCCTTAAGTCAAGTAAAGCAAAGGAAGCAGGAACGCACTCATGGCGCAAGTTTTTGACCGCAGTTCGAACGCGCTGGCTCGCTTGAGCCTGGTGTTGACGGGCATTATTGTCATCGCGCTCGGCGTCACGCTGAACGAGTTGCAGCGCTCGCCGTGGGTGACGCGGCAGGGCCAGCGGCCGGACCAGCCGATCCCGTTCAGCCACAAGCACCACGTCGAGGGCCTTGGCCTGCAGTGCCAGTACTGCCATACGTCGGTGGAGAAGTCGAGCTACGCCGGAATCCCGCCGACCAAGACCTGCATCAACTGCCACTCGCAGATCTGGACCGATGCCCAGTTGTTGGAGCCGGTGCGGCAGAGCTGGGCAACGGGAGCGTCGATCCAGTGGATTCGCGTGCATGACCTTCCTGACTACGTTTATTTCAACCACGAAGTTCACGTGAATAAAGGTATCGGCTGCGCCAGCTGTCACGGCCGCGTCGACGAGATGCCGTTGATGTATCAGCAGAACACCCTGCAGATGGAGTGGTGCCTGAACTGCCATCGCAATCCGGCCAGTAATCTCAGGCCTACGAGCGAGATCTACAACATGGCATGGGCTGGCCCGTCGAAGGAAAAACCAGTGTGGTGCGCCGGTACCGGGAAGAGCGGGCCGACGTCGCAGGACGTGAGCTGCACGACAACCGACCCAAGCAACAATGGAAATCCTGAGCTGGCGATGATGCAGCTGGAGCCGACGCATCCGGCTGGACTGGGTGCTCCGCAGACCGGGCCGAATATGCAGCCGCATATCGTCGATGGCGGCGAGGGCAAGACAGTGGGCAATCCGCTGCCGCTGCAACTGGCGTTGCCGGCGAGCTATCAGAAGTTCACCAGCCAGATGGAGCTGGGTAAATATCTGACCGCTCAATACCATATCCGCGAGCCGGAACAGCTTTCGAGCTGCGAGACGTGCCACCGATGAAGACGACCGGCAACAAAACGACTGGGATTAAAACGGCAGGGATTGGAACAGAGCAGACGATGGCTGAGACAAAAGCACCTGTACAAGCACAACCTGTAGTAGTCACCCAGATTGCGCCGGCAAAGCTGACGCTGGCCGAGGTCCGCGCTAAGCTGGACGGCCAGACCGCGCGGCGTTTCTGGAAGAACCTCGACGAGCTGGCCGAGACCCCGGCGTTCCATGAGCTGATGGCGGAAGAGTTTCCTCGCCAGTCCGGCTCGACCGAGTGGGTCGATGCAGTCAGCCGCCGCGGATTCCTGAAGGTGATGGGCGCGTCGCTGGCGCTGGCCGGTATGGCCGGTTGCACCAAGCAGCCCGACGAGCCGATCTTTCCCTACGTCAAGCAGCCCGAGGACCTGGTTCTGGGCAAGCCGATGTACTTTGCCACGGCGCATCCCTTTCCGACCGGCGCGATCCCGGTACTGATCAAGTCCGACGCCTTCCGTCCGATCAAGGTGGACGGCAACCCGGAGCACCCTGTCTCGAAGGGCAAGTCGGACGCATTCACGCAGGCGACGCTGCTCGATCTTTATGATCCTGATCGTTCGCAGCATGTGTTGCTGCGTGGGCAGAACTCTTCGTTTGGCAGCTTTCAGCAGGCGTTCGCCTCTGCGATCAAGAAGACCAATGGTGGCCAGGGCGTTTACTTCCTGAGCGAGACCATCACCTCGCCTACGCTGGCCGAGCAGTGGAAGCAGGTGCAGGCGGCCTATCCGCAGGCGAAGCTGGCGCAGTGGGAGCCGGTGAACTCCGACTCATCGCGCGCGGCGTCGAAGGCCACCTTCGGCAGCTACACCGATGCGCAGTACAAGCTCGAAAACGCCGATGTGATCCTCTCGCTCGATGCGGACTTCCTGGGCGGCATCGCCCATCCGGGGTTCCTGCCGATGGCGGCGGCCTACTCGGAGCGGCATCGCTATGAAGCGGGCAAGACGATGAACCGGATGTACGTCGTCGAGACCATGCCGACGGTGACCGGCTTCAAGGCAGAGCACAGGCTGGCGCTCAAGCCCAGCGATATCGCTGCCTTCGCGCAAGGATTGGTAAAGGGCGCGGCTCCGCAGGGGCTCGATGCCGACCAGCAGAAGTTCTTTACGTCGCTGCTTGCCGACCTGCACCAGAGCAGCGGCAAGTGCGTGGTCATTCCGGGCGAGCAGGCTGCTCCGGCGGTTCACGCGGCGGCGTATGCGCTGAATGCCTCGCTGGGCGCGGTGGGCAAGACGGTCGTCTATACCGAGACGGTCAACCCGATTCCGTCCGAGCAGGTCGCAGACCTCAAGGCTGTGGTCGCTGATATCAATGCTGGCAAAGTCCAGTGGCTGGTGATGCTGGGCATCAACCCGGTCTATGCCGCTCCTGCCGATCTGAACTTCCTCGACGCCTTCAACAAGGTGCCGAACACGGTGCATCTGGGCAACCATGTGGATGAGACCGGTGCGATCTCGCTGTGGCACATCAACAAGGCTCACTATCTCGAGAGCTGGTCGGATGCACGCGCCTATGACGGCACCATCTCGATCATTCAGCCGATGATCGCTCCGCTGTACGGCGGCAAATCGGCGCATGACGTCTTCCAGTCCGTCCTCGCCAATCCGCAGCTTTCGGCCTACGACGTGGTGGTGGCCAATGCGAAGACCTACATCAAGGGCGACTTCGCCACCAGTTGGCGCAAGTCGCTGCACGATGGCTGGGTGGAAGGCACGGCGTTTACACCGAAGGCTGGCGCTCCCGCGGGAAATGCCATGGCGTTTATTCCACAGGCCCCGGCGAGCAGCGGCTACGAGATCTCGTTCCGGCCCGATCCTTCGCTCTACGACGGTCGCTATGCCAACGTCGGCTGGCTGCAGGAGCTTCCCAAGCAGATCACGAACATGAGCTGGGACAATGCCGCGTTGATGAGCATGGGCACCATGGCCAATCTCAACGTCGAAGAGACCGATCTGATCGAGATCGAGCTGAACGGCCGCAAGGTAACGGCGCCGGTGCTGATGGCTCCGGGCCATCCCGATGGCGCGATCACGGTTCATCTCGGCTTTGGACGCCAGGCCGAGGCTGGCCGCGTTGGAGCGGGTGTCGGCTTCGATGCTTACCAGATTCGCACCGCGGACGCTCCTTACTATCTGGGCGGAGCGACGGCGAAGAAGGTGGGCAGCGGCTACGATCTCTGCGTCACCAAGGTCCACAACATCGAGCATCGCGGCAGCTTCGCGCAGCACGACCTCGACAAGAAGCTCTTCGACACCGGCGGGACCTACTCGCTGGCCGGCCACGAGGCGATGGAGCGGTCGATTATCCGCTACGCCACTGTGGTCGAGGTCGAGAAGAACCCCAACTTCGCCCATGACGAGATGGGCCGCGACTCGAGCGGGACGCTGATCGGCAAGGTCG
>NZ_DATKQC010000313.1:0-13787 GCF_035532915.1 Edaphobacter sp. | reverse complement strand
AAAAACGGGCAGGCAAGCAATCGACCTCTGCTAAGACCATCCGCACCGAACGCGACATTCCCATGTCGATCGTCCTCGGCGGCAGCGCTCTTCTCATCGTCCTCATGTGGGCCTTCCTGCAGTTCCATCCCGTTCCCGGAGCGCAGGTTGGAGCGTTGGCCAACCTTGCTGCCGCCATCCTCGTCATTGTCTTCGGATTCTTATTCGTCACCGTCTCCGCCCGCATCGTGGGCATCGTAGGCAGCAGCGCCTCGCCGGTCTCGGGCATGACCATCGCCACGCTCATGGCTACGGCAGCCATCTTCCTCGTCCGCGGCTGGACGGCTCCCGCCTTCGGTGCGCTCGCCATCACCATCGGCGGCATCGTCTGCATCGCCGCGTCCAATGCGGGGGACACCTCGCAGGACCTCAAGACCGGCTTTCTCATCGGAGCCACGCCGTGGAAGCAGCAGGTCGCCATCATGATCGGCGTCATCGTCTCGATCTTCTCCATTGGGGCCACGCTCAACGCCATGAACACTGGCCTCGAGACCTTCCAGCGCATGCAGAGGCCCATCGTCTTCTCGCTCAACGCACTGCCCGACGGCGTCCAGAACGAAGGCCCCTTCAAGCGCGACCACCTCTCGCTCACCTCGCACAACACCGACAATCCCACCCGCGAAGAGGTCCCCAACGCCCGCCAGTTCATCCTGCTCAACTCCATCGGCTCTTCCACGCTCGCGGACGGCAAATACCTCTACAACCCGCACACGGGCCAGATCGAGATCCAGTGGATACAGGGCATCGGCAGCGAAAAGGCCGCGGCTCCGCAAGGCCGCCTCATGGCCACCGTCATCAACGGAATCCTCACTCGCAAACTGCCCTGGGGATTGGTTCTTCTGGGAGTAGCACTCGTCATCTGCATCGAGATGCTGGGCATCCGCAGCCTTACATTTGCCGTAGGAGCTTATCTCTCCATCGCCACCACGCTGGCCATCTTCGTCGGCGGCCTCATGCGCTGGATGGTCGACCGCACCCTCGAAAGACGCGCGGCCACCGAGAATTTGTCATCCTTCGCCGAAGGCGGAGGATCTGCTTCTGAAAGCACTCCTGCGCTCGATTCAGAATCGGAGATCAGCTCCGGCTCGCTCTACGCCTCCGGCCTCATCGCCGCAGGCGGCATCGTCGGCCTCATGGGAGTAGGCGTACGGCTCTACGAAGCCGCCACCGACAAGATGTTCCCACGCTTCAGCGACCACAATCCCTTCTACCACGACTGGATCAGCGTCATCATGTTCGCGCTGCTGGCCTTCTCGCTCTTCTACTTCGCCCGCAAGCCGCTGGACAAAAAATAAGCGGCACGCACAGCGAGGATCGTAGGTCGGGCATTCTCAGGGAGAATGGTGCCGGCCCTTAATTGGCCGAGCCCAGGGAAACATATTTCCGCTACACTCTGCTTCAGTTGAATTTTGCATGTGAATCGAGTTTTCTTTCCAATGACGAGACAGAGAGTCGTGGTTGCCGGTGTAGGGTTGGCCGGTCTGATAATGGTGGGGATGGCCCTGCCGGGGCGAGTGGTTCGAGCGGCGGAGGCCCACGCGGAGACGGGGCAGACCTCCAGCGTTCTGGTGGAGACGATGGAGTCGGAGCTGCATCGCGCGATGAACTCGCTGGGCAGTTCCACCAGCAGGGCACAGCAACCGAAGCCGTATTTTCTGAGCTATTCGGTGGCCGACGGCGAGCAGGTCCGCATCGCCGCTCAATTTGGCGCGATCACCAACTCGAACCAAAGCCATCGCCGCTTTGCCGACGTGCAGGTGCGCATCGGTTCGCCCGCCGAAGACAACACCCACGGCGACCATCGCAACAGCGCGCTCACGACCATCCCCATCCCGCTGACCAATGATCGCGAGGCGATTGCGCGCAGCCTGTGGTTTGCGACCAATCGCGGCTACGGCAAGGCGCTCGACGGCTATCTGAAGGTCAAGGCAGACCAGGAGGTCCGGGCCAAGGAAGAGGACGGGTCGCCGGACTTTTCGACGGAAGATGCAAAGGTAGCCTTGCTGCCGACCGCTCCTCCACTCAAGGTCGACACCGCAGAGTGGGAGACGCGACTGCGTGATCTCTCCAGCCTGTTCAAGCAGTATCCCGACGTCTTCTACAACACGGTCGCGCTTGAGGCCAGTTCGGAGACGGACTACTTCGTCTCGTCCGAAGGCGCGAAGGTCGACACGCCCAACCACGTCGCGCGCCTGGTGATGGTGGGACGAACGCGTGCAGCCGACGGTATGGATATGTTCCGCGCAGAGACCTTCGAGGCCGATGCGACCGGGCATCTTCCCGACCAGAAGGTGCTTGCCGCAAAGGTCACTGAGATGGGCAAGAGCCTCGAAGCCTTGCGCGTGGCCCCGATCACCGATCCCTATAACGGCCCCGCAATTCTCAGCGGACGAGCAGCAGCGGTCTTCTTCCACGAGGTCCTCGGCCATCGTCTTGAAGGCCAGCGGCAACGTGGCGACGAAGAAGGCCAGACCTTCACCAAGCTGATGGGCAAGCAGATCCTGCCATCTTTCATGAGCGTCTCCGACGACCCTACGCTCCAGAAGTTCGATGGAACCTGGTTGAGCGGGCACTACAACTACGACGACGAGGGCCAGCAGGCGCGTCGCGTCGATCTGATCACCGACGGAATCCTCAAGACATTTCTCATGTCGCGCCAACCGGTCGCCGGCTTTGCCCACAGCAATGGGCATGGACGCGCCGAGGTGGCCCACATGCCCACCGGGCGTCAGGGAAACCTGATCGTCACCTCGTCGAAGACGGTAAGCGATGCCGAGCTGCGGCAGATGCTGATTGCGGAAGCGAAGAAGCAGGGCAAAGCCTACGGGCTTTACTTCGAGGACATCTCCTCTGGATTCGCGGTGACGACGCGCCGTTCGCCACAGGCCTTTCAGGTCATCCCGCTGGTCGTCTATCGCGTGTATGTGGACGGACGCCCGGACGAGCTGGTGCGCGGCGTGAGCATCGTAGGCACACCGCAGGCGGCTCTGGCGCGAATCGTAGCCACCGACGATAAGCCCGAGGTCTTCAACGGCATCTGCGGCGCCGAATCAGGCAGCATTCCCGTCAGCGCGGTGGCACCGGCGATGCTGGTCAGCGAGATCGAGACCCAGAAGCAGACACAGGGCACCGCAAGGCCGCCCATCCTTCCTCCACCCAGCGCCGATACCAGTGCGAATGCTGCCGGAAAGGGTGGCCAATGAACAATCGATCCTCTCTCCTCTCTCGCGGATTCCACAAGTATTCGTTGCTCGCCGCCGCTTCCTGCGTCCTTTCAGCGACGCTTAGCTTTGCCCAGCCCCAGAGCAGCGATCCCATGCTGCGGGCCATGCAGGCGGAGCTTGGCCGCGAGAAAGCGCTCCTTGTGCTGCCCGGAATGCAACGGCCATACTTCATCGAATATCAGCTCGACGATTTAAATAGCTACGAGGCCGTCGCCAACTACGGTGCGCTGACCCGCGAGGAGTCGAACCACCAGCGCGTGGTGCGCGTGACCGTTCGGGTTGGCGACTATGCGATCGACAACAGCACCAGCCGCGGAGACGGCGCCATCGCGCTCGCTCCACGCGACAATAATCCAGAGGCGTTGCGGTACGCGCTTTGGACCGCGACCGATATGGCCTATAAGAACGCGTTGCAGAACTATGCTGCTAAACAGGCCGCGCTGAAGCAATTTCAAAACCCGCAGATGGAGCACGACTTCGCTGAAGCGAAGCCGGTGGTGCACGTGGCTCCGCTGGTCGCCATCGATCTCGACCGTAATGCGTGGAAGCAGCGGATCATCGATGCCAGCGGATTGTTCGAGACTGCCCCCGAGGTCCGTGCGTCGGCAGAGCAGGTGCAGTACTCGACCGCGAACGTGCGCGCGGTAGCCGTGAACCGCTACCTGGTCAACACCGAGGGAACCGTGGTGCGGCAGGGATATACCGGCTACGCCGCCGGCATCAGCGTCGGTGGCCAGGCGCCCGACGGCATGCGTCTCAGCCGCGATAACGGCACGACCGCGGCGGACGCCAGGGAGATGGAGACATGGCCCGCGTTTCGCAAGCGCGTGATCGACGATCTGCAGAGTCTCGCAGCATTGCGCGCGGCGCCGGTGGTTCCCGCAGAGGATTACCACGGCCCCATCCTGTTCAGCGGCGATGCCGCGTCCGACGTCATGGCGCACCTGTTTGTCCCCAACATCGAGGCGGACCGTCCTGCCATGGGCACCACGGCGAGGACGACCGGAGCCTATGCCTCCAGCTACAAATCGCGCGTGCTGCCGGAGACGTTGAGCGTCACCGACGATCCCCTGATGACCAGGTTCGCGGGCAAGACGCTGCTGGGTGCGTATGCCGTCGATGACGAGGGTGTGCCTGCGCAGCCGGTCGATGTGGTGGTCAAAGGCATCCTGCAAAATTATCTGATTGGACGTGAGCCGGTGAGGGACTTCCCCTCTTCCAACGGGCATGGCCGCTCCGCGCCGGGACAGGTGGCACACTCTCGCGCAAGCGTGGTGATCGTCAAATCGAGCGAGGCGGTGCCGGTCAGCGAGTTGAACAAGCGGCTGCTCGCCATGGCGAAGGAGCAGGGCCGCGATGTCTATGCGGTTGAGACACTGGGCGGTCCTCTCCAGCCTCGGCTTTTATATCGCGTCCACGCCGATGGCAGCAGGGAACTGGTTCGCGGCGCAGCGTTCGATGAGTTGGACAACCGCAGCCTGCGCTCGGATATCGTAGGCGTGGGCAACGACGACTACGTCGCGAATTCGCTTGGCCCGGTTCCGCAGACCATGATCGCCCCGAGCATGTTGTTCGACGATGTGGGCGTCAAACGCGCCGTCGAAGAGCAGCAGAAGCTGCCCTACTACCCTCCGCCGGCACTCGATGGAAAGTAAAAATCGTTAGACCGTTAGAAGGGGTTCTGCTCAACGACGTTGAGCTGAACCCAGAACACCCGCTGCCGTCAAAGCATCCAGCGCCGAGCTCTGACGCGCCGCATCGGCCAGGTCGAACGGCCCGGCCCACCAGAAGCCAAGGTGATTCGCGGCATCTCGGTCCTTGGCCCAGATGCTATCGGCATTGGCTCTCGCAAACGCCTGATAGCGGTCATCCGGGAACGCGTTGTTGAGCAGCATCAGATTGCGGCTGAAGATGCCCTTGAACTGTGGCACGTCGCCGCCGGTGTGCGCGCCATTGGGCTCACGCAGCACGCCTTGCTCGTCGGTAAGGTGCTCGATGGCAGCATGCGCGATGGTCGAGGCCGTCTCCGCAAGCGCCGGATCGGGTGCGGCTTTATTCAGCTCCACCAGAGCTCCCAGAATCACTCCCTGGTTATAGCTCCAGGTCGCTTTGCCGTTGTTGGTGCAGTGCGCCGGGTTCGAGAGGTCGAGCCCATCGTTGATGAGGTGGTCGCGGTTGATCATGCCCGAGTCATGAAACCACGCCCACTCCTTCTGCGCCCAGCTGAGATACCGCTCGCGCTCTTCGGGTGCCTTGGTGCGGTTCGCCAGCGAGGCGGCCACATCGAGAAACAGCTCGTTCTCAATCGCATTCTTCTCCTTGCTCTTCTTGCTCCACCACACGCCGCCGCCACAGGTCTCGGTCTCCCATCCCTTCTGCATGTTGTCGAAGATGGAGCCAGCGGCCTGAAGATACTCAGCCTTCCCGGTCAGATCATAGACGTCGATCCAGGCCAGCGCCCACCAGCCTTCGTCGTCGTAGTAGTCGTTGACGAACCCCGGAGCTCCATCATGCCCGGTCTGCGCGGCGTGCAGCGTGTTGGCAAAGATGGGCAAATATTTTTTCGTGTGGCTCATCCGGCTGTAGTTCGCCAGCGCGGTGATTGCGTTGGCGGAGTTCCACCACCCGGTGGTGCGATACAGGCCGCTCTGCGGTGTGTACCACTGCTGCAGCACCTTCACCGCCTCCCGCGCGTGCCTCCGGTCGGCTTTGCTCGAAGCCGGTGCAGCGAAGGCCTGCGCGGCCATGCAGGTTAGGAGGATGGCAGGAAGGATGCGGACGATTTGGCTCGCTTTAAACAGTGTCTTCAAAAGAAGTCAGGCCCCTGGAGGAAAATTATTTGGTAAACATTGCGTCGCGATCACTATAGAAGAACGTTTAGTTGGTTCGGACGATGTAGGGCAGCGCCGCCGGGTCGGGCGTGCGAATACTCTCTGCGACCTGGTCAGCGTGCGCCCTGTCGGGCTGTAGCGGATTGATGCGAACCCAATGGCCTGTAGGCCCGGCGAACTCGATCACCTTGGCGGTCGTGTAGCGGCGGCTCAGTTGCTCCTTCAGCTTGACCGCGTCCTTCTCACGCGAGAAAGCTCCTACCTGAACGCACCATCGTCCAGCGACTGCTGGCCGGTCAGAGGCGAAGGCCTCCACCCGCACCCTGGCGACACCCACGCGATAGACGCCAATGGCCTTGGCAGCCGCAAGCGAGAGATCGATGATGCGCCCTCGAACAAACGGCCCGCGGTCGGTGATGCGCACCACGGCGGTCTGGTGCGTCGTCAGGTTGGTCACGCGGACCACGGTTCCCAGCGGCAGCGTCAGGTTTGCGGCGGTCATCGCGTTCTGGTCGTAGACCGTGCCGTCTGCTCCCTTGCGCCCGGCGTAGGGAGGCCCGTACCAGCTCGCCAGTCCGACCTCGCTCGAAACTGCTCTGCCATCTGTCTCAGGCTGCGGTGCAGTCTCTTCCGAGTCCATGTCCCGATCACGATCACGGCTGGGGTTCCGGCTGGCGCGGGCAGAGCTGTTCGCATCCGGCAAAGTTGGCGGCGGAGGCTGGCGATAAGCTCGCGGCGTCTCGCGGTGGCACCCGCTCGCCAGCAGCATCAGCGCTGACAGCACAGCGGCGTAAGCGAGGCGCGAGCGGCTCAAGATCTCGGCTCACCCGGTGGCGGAGGCGGTGATGGTGGAGTCCTGCCGGCCCGTTCGTCCATCCGCTGGGCCAGCCGGTTTAACTCGGCGGCCGCGGAGCGAAGCGCCTCGGAGCCGTTGCGGCGCACATCTGGCACAATCTCGTCGTTGAGATAGGTCACGAAGCGCCGAAGGTCTTCTTCGACGCGGGTCCCGGCTTCGTGCAGGCGCTGCTCCCAGGGGCGCTTTGGGGTGGTGGAATCTTCAAAGGCCATGCGCGTACCTCTCTACCCTTTGATTATGCGGATCAGCAAAATACATGGTCAACCGCGATTGCCGTATATTCCCCTTGCAGTGCCGACGTGGTAACGGCGGCATCTCCAGGCCCTATCCCGTCCAGCGGTACAACCAGATACCTTCGAATGGCGTCCTTTTAAGGAATAGATATTAAGGAATAGATCTGCGGATGCCGCGTATAACGTTGTCTGAGCCATTTTTACTTTTCCGAGAGGCCTCGAGGTTATTTCTTTTGAACAGAAAGCTGATTTCAAAGTCTTTCCTGGCAAAACCACCAACATGGACGCTCGCGCTCAGTCTTGCAGTCGCAGCCGCAACGCCTGTCATCGCGCAGCCTGCTCCGCAACCGGAGGCCGCCTTCCTCATCGCCATGGCAGAGCTTCCCGACGCGCCCGGAGAAGCGTTCCGAGCCACCGACCGCAGCAGCGATGAGGCCGCAAGCAGTTCTTCCAGCTCCGCCGAATCTGATTTCGACAGCACGCCAACCACACACCCCGCGCAGAAAGCCGCAGCATCGCGTTGGGACACCGTGATCGCTCCCGGCCAGCAGGCCCCATCGCTCACCGGCAAAGACAAATTCCTGATGGGCGCCAGAGATTCAGTTACTCCGTCTTCGATGGCAGGATGGTTCATCGCTGCGGGATGGTCTCACCTTTTAAACACCTCCCCTAAATATGGCACCGACAAGGGCGCTTTCGGACAGCGTCTGGGAGCAGCGACCATTCGCGGCATTAGCGAAGACATCCTGAGCACCTCGGTCATGGCTCCCGTCTTTCACGAAGATCGTCGCTACTACAGGATGGGCCGCCACGGCCACAGCCTCACCCAGCGCGCAGTGTATGCCGCGACCCGTGTCTTTGTTACCAAGTCGGACAGCGGCCGTGAGACCGTCAATCTGGCGCTCCTCACGGGAGACCTGGAAGCCTCGGCGCTGACCAACGCCTACTATCCCGAACGCGACCGAACCGCCCGCCGCACCATGTTGACCTACGGCACTTCTCTTGGAGGCGCCGCTCTTGGCTTTGGCGTTCACGAATTTCTCGACGATGCGCTCGAACTGGCGCACTTAAAAAAGAGCGAGTGACTCTTACCTCTCCGGGGTTATAGAACATAACGGATGGGCTACACGGTGATTCGATCTCTCCTGCTTCTGACGGTTGCGCTATCGCGTGCAGCGGCCTGCGCTCAAACCAGTGCGCCTCCAGCGCCCCTGCCCGACGCCCCCAGCGTCCTTCTCGCCCAGCGACAGGATGTCGTTGTCCTCGCCGAGGACGCTCTCAAGACCAGCGGCAGCGGCGTGGCGCCCTGCACCCTGCGCCACGCGATGCTCAGCATTCCTTCGCACTCGCATACCGTCGCGCCGGTCCGCGTCCCCTGCAGCGAGCTCGTCAACCCTTACCAGCGGTTCCTCGATACCAACGTCGTCATTCCGTTGACCTCGAAGCAGAAGGGATACCTGGCGATCCATAATCTGACCGACCCGGCCAACCTGCTGACCATCGTTGCGCTCTCCGGCTTCACCATCGCCATCGACTCCGACAGCGCCTACGGCCCCGGCCTCAAAGGCTTCGGAAAAAATACCGGTGTCAGCCTCCTGCAGGATGCGACCGGAGAGTTCTTCGGCGCGTTTCTCATCCCTTCCATCACTCACCAGGATCCCCGCTACTTCCGTATGCCCAGGGCGAGCATTCCCCGGCGCATTGGCCACGCCGTCGGACACACCTTCATCGCCAACCACGACGACGGCAGCCTCATGCCCAACTATGCCAACCTGTTCGGCTATCCCATCAGCGCCGAGTTGAGCAATCTCTATGTCCCCGGCATCCACGCCGATCCAGCTTCCACCATCGCCCGCATCGCGACCGGGCTTGCAACCGATCCCGCCAATAACCTCATCACCGAATTTCTGCCCGACGTGGCCCGGCACATCAGCATCCGCATCATCTTCGTGCAGCGAATCCTCAATCAGGTAGCCAGCCAGCAGCAACAGGGAGCCGGCTCAACCTTCTAATTTGGCTGCTCGGCCACTACGCTCTATCGCCACTTCATCCACCGCCGTTCGCCGCAGATAGCGCCGCACCAGAAACAGCAGCGGTATCGCCGCCGCAAGGCTGACCAGCCCATCCGTCAGCAACAGCCCGCGCACGCCAAAGTGCCGGTAGCCAAGCCCATCCATCGCCGTCATGAATACGATCGCTCCGTTAGTCGAGGCCGAGAACAGGCCGAGCTGCGTGCTCGCCACCGGGCTGCTGTGTCCCACCAGTTGCAGGCACAACGATGTGAACGCCGCGTAGCTGACTCCCGCAATGCCGTTATAGGCCAGGGCCAACCACACGAAATTCTCCGGCACATGAGGCAGAAACGCGACCACCAGCGCGCACGAGGCCCCCAGCATGCCCGAAAGAAGATACACATAGCCGCGGTTGAAGCGGTGCGAGGCCCATCCTCCCACCAGCGATCCTATCGAGGCGCTTATCGCGCATCCCGCTCCCGTCACCAGGATCACCACATGGTCGCTGGCATGAAAGTCCCTGCCGATGCCGGAGAACAGGTTGATGGCAGCCAGAGAGCTGGCCGGAGCAAGAAAAAGTGCGAAGCCCACAAGGCACTCTCTGCGCTTCGTGGCCTGCCACGTGGCCTTCATCGCGTCGACGAAGATCTGCTTCAGCTTGAACTTCGATTGGTGCGGCAAAGGAAACCACAACGCAGGCACCAGCCCCAGAAGTATCGCAACCATCAGCCCCATCCCGATCCGGCGGGCATCCACCTGCGAGGCCAGCGACATCACCACCAGCGACCCCAGAGCACCGCCGCCCAGGTTGGCGACGTTTGTCCATCCTCCCACCATGCCGCGCATCCGCTCCGGCACAAACTCCGTCTGCCATCCCCAAAGCGCCGAGCTGAACAGCACAATCGACAGCTCTCCCAGCAGCAGCAATATCGTCGCCGCGCCCAGGCGCGCGGGGGAGAGCACCCAAAGCCCCGAGGCCATGCAGACAGCGGCAACCAGCGCCGTCAGCCAGCAATACGCTCTGCGCGTCAATCCAACGTCGAGAATCGGGTTCAGCAGAAAGGCCCAGAAGGTCGGCGTCATCACGGTTGCGCTCATGGCGGCGGCGCGGTCCAGGCTGATGCCCATCCTCGTCACCAGAAACGGAAGCGCCGTGATCGTGAAGCCGACGACAATGCCAAACGGAAGCCACGCCAGCCCGATCACCCACGCAGGCGGAACCGGCGGCGTCAACTCTTGGGTCTCAACCAGATTTTGCAGATCCCACCCCGATTCAAGCCACTCAAATAGATACGATTTAGACGGAAGTTGGATTCAAAGGCTTTGCCGGTCGGTCACTTTCGCTGCTGAAATTCGCCATTCAATGTAAATTCTTGCCAATCAGCGTTCTCTTGTTCAAAGTCAGGCGGTAAAACCGTACTCTTGGAAGCGTCGTAAGCTGTTGTGCCCGTTAGGTAAAGGGGCATCAAAATTGGAACTTCCGCATCCAATGCAATGTTAGCTAGGCTGGAAGAAGCGACGCACATCTTCCGCTTCAGGCCGCACTGTCAGGAGACAGAATTAATGTCAAATTCGAAACCTTCAAAGTTCGTTGAGAAGTCCCTCACGCAGGTAGCAAAAGCCGGTTGGGTTGTGTTCAACAAGCTGAACGCAATCAGCCCCAACCCGAGCTTCACTCCCAAGTGGAGCGATAAGCCACTCCTCAAGAGCTATCAGAAAGAGAAGCCGCCCCTCGGCTGGCCCCGTACCACCGACTCCCTTTGCCCCAAGTGCATCCCTGAGATCCGCCAGCAGATCGTCGACGGCAAGCTGCCCCACGAGATTCTTTTGAACGAGAAGGTCGGCGAGATCAAGGCGCAGATCATCGAGCGCGACGGCCAGATCCTGATGGTGAAGGACTGCCCCATCCACGGCCACTTTGAAGACGTCATGTCCATCGACACCGCCTTCTTCAAGCACCTCGAAGAGGTCTTCCCGGGCCGCGACATCCGCGCCCACAACGACGAGAAGCTGCACAACCACGGTACGTCTACCGTTACCCACGGCCGCGGCTCGGTGCTCACCATCGACCTGACCAACCGTTGCAACATGATGTGCGATCCCTGCTTCATGGACGCAAATCAGGTCGGCTTCGTCCACGAGCTGACATGGGACGAGATCAAGACCATGCTCGACAACGCCGTCACCATCAAGCCCAAGCGGCAGATGAGCGTTCAGGTCTCAGGCGGCGAGCCCACCCTGTCGCCGTACTTCCTCGACGCCGTCGCTTACGCCCGCAAGGTCGGCTACACCAGCGTTCAGGCAGCGACCAACGGCATTGAGTTCGCCAAGTCCAAGGAGTTCGCCAAGGCTGCTGCCGATGCCGGTCTCCGCTATGCCTACCTCCAGTTCGACGGTATCGGCAACGCGGCCAACTCGCACCGCAAGGTCGGCAATGCGTTCGACGTGAAGCTCCAGGCCATCCACAACCTGCACGAGGCTGGCGTCGATATCGTTCCCGTGACGACCATCATCAACGGCATCAATAACGAGCAGGTCGGCAACATCATCAAGTTCGCGCTCGACAACCCCAAGAAGATCAACTTCCTCAGCTTCCAGCCGGTCAGCTTCACTGGCCGCGACGAAGACATCTCCGACGAGCGCCGCCAGGCGCAGCGCTACACCCTGAGCCACATGGCGCACGACGTCAAGAACCAGACCGGCCTCGGCGAACCGATCCGCGACTGGTTCCCCATCTCCTTCATGTCCACCTTCGCCGACTGGGCCGACCTGGTCCATGGCCCGAACCACGACTGGGGCCAGCTCTCCTGCGGCTGCCACCCGAACTGCGGCATCGGCATGGCGCTGATGATCGACAAGGAGACCAAGGAAGCCGTGCCCGTCACCGCCTTCCTGAATGCAGACCGCCTCGCCAAGGACGTCGCCCGCATCAACGACGCTGCTCGTGGCAAGTGGCTCTCCATCATCGGCGTTACGCTGGCTCTGCTGCGCAACTACGATCCTTCCCAGGCTCCGACCCACTTCAAGATCAAGGACCTGCTGCAGAAGTTCGACAAGAGCTTCGGCGCAACCGGCAAGAGCTACGGCAAAGTTACCGCGGACCGCACGATGGAAGACATCAAGCTGCGTCGTTCCGACCGCTGGAACTTCCTCTTCATCGCCGGCATGTGGTTCCAGGACCTCTTCAACTACGACTTCCGCCGCACCGAGCAGTGCATCATCCCCTATGCCACGCAAGAGGGTGAGATCAGCTTCTGCGCGTACAACACCGGCGTCGGCTGGAGGAACATCATCGAGAAGATGCACATGACCTCCACCCTCACCAAGTGGTACGAGGAGCATGGCCGTCACGAGATCTTCGCCGGCGGCAAGAAGGTCGGTCTCGAGAAGGAGTCCAGCTACGATCTCGTGATCAACGAGGCTCACGTCAACGCGGCTGCCAATGACACCTTCGACAAGTCCGGCATCGCCAAGAACGCCCGCGAAGAGAAGATCCGGGCGCGCGACGCGAAGATTAAGCAAGACGCCGAGAACGCGAAGATGGCCAAGCTCTACCGCAAGGAAGTGCTCGGCGAGAAGGAAGTCCCGGGCTTCATCGCGCTGGACTCCATCGGCGGCATCAAGCCCGCCGCATCCAAGGCCGAAGTCGTCAACAGCATCGAAGAGACCGTAGCCGGCGACTAGGCATTGCATGCAGCAGACGCGCTCCGCGCCAAACCAACAACAGCAATAAGAAGGCCGCCAGCAATGGCGGCCTTTCTTATACCCCAGAAACTAAGAACTATTCCAGAAACTCAGAGCCATTCAAGATAGGTACAAGAGTTCTTAGCCAGCTCAATGAACGTCATCTCGACCGGAGCGAAGCGCAGTGGAGGCCCCTGTGTTTCGCCGTTGTCCTTGTCGCTGCCAGTTCTCTTACTCGCCCAAAGCCCGTACACGAGCCCGTGAATGCCGATGCCGCGACCGCGTCCGTCCATACGACCACTCCCGCACCGGCCCCACATCCACGTGCACGAACTGCGACACCGGATAGTAGCCCACGCCGCCTTCATGCAGGCTCAAAGCCGCATTTCGCAACTTGACCGTAGACACGCCCGGCACGCGAATATCAATCGCCTTCGCCGCCATATGCTGGCTATGCTCCGCCACGCCGGTGCTGGCCGCCCGCGTCCGCAAAAAGTGATTGGTCTCCGGAGTCCTATAGCCGCAGACGATATCGATCACCCCGTTGGGGCGTCTCAGCTTCGCCATCAGCGCGTGGAGCACGTCAAACTCCTTCGGATCGTAAGTCTTGACCGTATCCGTGCGATAGTCGCGCAAAAAATGGTTCAGCCTGTCGAGCGCCGCCGGAATATACGTATCCCCCACCCGGTACACCACGTCAAGGCTCTCGCCCGTGTGCAACTGGTAGAGATGCAGCGAATAGTTCTGGCCCTCCTGGATTTGAATTGTGCTTTGAATCGTCCCCGTCCGCTCACCAGCCTTCGCCGATCCGCCCAACGCCAGTACCGTCGCAGCCACAGCCACTGTCGCCGCCCACCTGTTAAAACGAAGCCTCATCCGCACATCCCCCGGGGTTCTGATTGTCTAAA